>JANMIH010000041.1:0-1507 GCA_031375685.1 Polaromonas sp.
GCAAAAAGCTGCCGCTCAGATGCAAGAAGCCTTCAAAGGCATGATGCCACCCTTGCAGGGCGCAGGACAAGGCTCACAACAGCCGATTCAGTTTGACAACGCAAAATTGCAGCAGGTTCAGCAGAGCTACATCGACGGTGCGACGGCCCTGTGGAACCAGTCGCTGCAAGCAGGCAGCGCCATCCCCCCCGCCGCCGACCGCCGCTTCTCAAACGCCGCGTGGAACGACAACCCGGTCTCCAAATTTTCGGCTGCAGCCTATTTGCTGAACTCAAAAGTCCTGACCGCCCTGGCTGACGCGGTGGTCGGCGACGACAAGACCAAAGCCCGTGTGCGCTTTGCGATTGAGCAATCTCTGGCCGCCACCGCCCCCAGCAACTTCATGTCACTCAATGCTGACGCGATCAAAAAAGCCATCGACAGCAACGGCCAAAGCATTGGTCAGGGCATTAAAAACCTGCTGCACGACATGCAGCAAGGCCATGTGTCGATGACCGACGAGAGCCAGTTTGAAGTTGGCAAGAACGTTGCCACGACTGAAGGTGCAGTGGTCTTTGAGAACGAATTCTTTCAGCTGCTGGAATACAAGCCGTTGACCAAAACTGTGCATGAAAAGCCTTTTTTGCTGGTACCGCCCTGCATCAACAAGTTTTATATTCTTGACCTGCAACCCGAAAACTCTCTCATCCGCTACGCCGCAGCCCAGGGCCACCGCACCTTTGTGGTCAGTTGGCGCAACCCTGACGAGTCGATGACAGGCAAGACCTGGGACGACTACATCGAGCACGCCGCCATCAAGGCCATCACCGTTGTTCAGGAAATCACAGCCGCCAAAACCATCAACACGCTGGGCTTTTGCGTAGGCGGCACGATTTTGGCCACGGCGCTCAGCGTACTGGCTGCGCGCGGTGAAAAGCCAGCCGCCAGCATGACGTTGCTCACCTCGCTGCTTGACTTCACAGAAACCGGTATTCTGGATATTTTTATCGACGAACAGTCTGTGGCATACCGTGAGCAAGAAATGGGGCAGGGCGGTTTGCTCAAAGGCCAGGACCTGGCCTCGACCTTCAGTTTTTTGCGGCCCAATGACCTGGTGTGGAACTATGTGGTCGGCAACTACTTGAAGGGCGAAACGCCGCCGCCGTTTGATTTGCTGTACTGGAACAGCGACTCCACCAACTTGCCCGGCCCGTTTTACGCCTGGTATTTGCGCAACACCTATTTTGAAAACAACCTCGTCAATCCCGGCAAGCTGACGGTTTGCGGCCAGAAAATTAACCTGGCGCACCTGGACATGCCCACCTACCTGTACGGTTCGCGTGAAGACCACATCGTGCCTATAGGTGGCGCGTATGCATCAACCCAGCATTTGCCGGGTAAAAAGCGTTTTGTCATGGGGGCGTCTGGCCACATTGCAGGTGTGATCAACCCGCCCGCCAAAAACAAACGCAGCTACTGGACCAATGACAAACTGCCCGCCAACAAATTTCCGGTTGCGCAAGCTGAC
>JANMIH010000047.1:0-3395 GCA_031375685.1 Polaromonas sp.
ATAAAAAATACATGTGTAACTCCTGCTTTCAATTCGTCTGTACTAGAAATGTCTAGGCGTCCGGCGCCTGCGCTGTAGCTGTACAGGTCAACCCAAGTCACTACAATAGCGTTAAACCACTGTAACCCAACTTGTTACGTACTCCAGAGGACAATTTCATGAAACGCATTCTTGTCGCAATCGCTGCTTTGGCTACTGGCTTCGCGGTATCAACACCCGCCTTGGCTGACTTGGCTCTGGCCACCGCCAAAAACTGCATGGCCTGCCACGCGGTTGATAAAAAGCTGGTCGGTCCATCCTACAAAGACATCGCCGCCAAGTATGCGGGTCAGGCTGATGCCGTTGACAGACTGGCAAGCAAAGTGGTCAAAGGTGGTTCGGGTGCCTGGGGTCCGGTACCAATGCCAGCCAACGCGCAGATTAACGATGCCGATGCCAAAAAACTGGTGGCCTGGATCATGGCTGGTTCCAAGTAACTTTTTGCAAGCCTCCAATAAAAAAAGCCCGTTTCAAACGGGCTTTTTTTCGTCTGACAATTTACAGATTCTCCGACAACTGATCGAGAATTGCAGGATTCTCCAGGGTTGACGTGTCTTGTGTGATCGCCTCGCCCTTGGCAATGCCGCGCAACAGTCGGCGCATGATTTTTCCGCTGCGGGTTTTGGGCAGGTTGTCCCCAAAACGGATGTCTTTGGGTTTGGCAATCGGCCCGATCTGTTTGGCCACCCACTCACGCAGTTCTTTGGCGATCGCTTTGGCCTCGTCACCCGTGGGACGTGAGCGTTTGAGCACCACAAACGCCACAATTGCCTCGCCGGTCAAATCGTCCGGCCTGCCGACCACGGCGGCTTCAGCCACCAGATGCGCGCACGACACCAGCGCTGATTCAATCTCCATCGTGCCCATGCGGTGGCCGGACACGTTCAGCACATCGTCAATACGGCCCGTGATGCGGAAATAGCCGTTGTCCTTGTTGCGTACTGCGCCGTCGCCTGCCAGGTAGATCGTGCCGCCCATTTCTGGCGGAAAGTAGGCCTTTTTAAAGCGCTCAGGGTCACCCCAAATCGTGCGAATCATCGATGGCCAAGGGCGCTTGACAACCAGCATGCCGCCTGCACCATTGGGCAAGTCGTTGCCTGTTTCGTCAACTATCGCCGCCATGATGCCGGGCAGAGGCAGTGTGCAGCTTCCGGGCACCAACGGTGTGGCGCCAGGCAGCGGCGTGATCATGTGGCCGCCGGTCTCGGTTTGCCAGAAAGTGTCGACCACCGGGCAGCGTTCGCCTCCCACGTTTTTGTAGTACCACATCCAGGCTTCCGGGTTGATCGGCTCACCGACTGAACCCAGGATACGCAGGCTGCTCAAGTCGGACCGGTCAGGATGCACCTTTTCGTCAGCTTCGGCAGCCTTGATCAGAGAACGAATGGCCGTAGGCGCTGTGTAGAAGATCGACACTTTGTGGCGCTCAATCATCTGCCAGAACCGGCCCGCATTCGGGAAGGTCGGGATGCCCTCAAAAATCACCTGCGTTGCCCCTGCAGCCAGCGGGCCGTAAGCAACGTAGGTATGCCCGGTGATCCAGCCGATATCGGCGGTACACCAAAACACGTCCGACGATTGCAAATCAAACGTCCAGTCCATTGTCAGCTTGGCCCAAAGCAAATAGCCACCCGTGCTGTGTTGCACGCCCTTGGGTTTGCCAGTTGAGCCCGAAGTGTAAAGAATGAACAGCGGATGCTCAGCGCCTACAAATTCAGGGGTACAAACAGGCGCGGCTTTGGCTGTGACTTCATGCATCAGACTGTCGCGCCCTGCCACCATGTTGCAGGCGGTGGCGGTGCGCTGGTAAACGATGACGTTCTTGATCGATTCGCAGCCGCCCAATGCCAGACCTTCATCAACAATGGCTTTGAGCGGCAGCTCTTTGCCACCACGCAACTGATAGTTGGCGGTGATCACTGCAACCGCACCAGCGTCCATGATGCGCTCTTGAAGGCTCTTGGCTGAGAAGCCGCCAAAAACGACCGAGTGCGTCGCGCCAATGCGGGCGCAGGCCTGCATGGCTACGACGCCTTCAACAGTCATCGGCATGTAGATGATGACGCGGTCACCCTTGTTGATGCCCATGGCTTTGAGAGCACTGGCAAACTGGCTGACTTTGGCGTGCAGCTCTTTGTAAGTGACGTTGACAATGCTTCCGTCATCACCTTCGAAAATAATCGCTTTCTTATTTTCAGTCGGCGTACCCAAATGGCGATCAAGGCAGTTGTAGGACGCATTGAGTTGGCCGTCAGCAAACCAGGTGTAAAAAGGGGCATTGGTCTCATTGAGCACTTCGGTAAACGGCTTTTCCCAGCTCAGGTTAGCCCTTGCCAGTTTGGCCCAGAAGCCTTCAAAGTCCTTGTCGGCCTCAGAACACATGGCGTTGTAGGCGTCCATACCGGATATACGGGCCGATTTGACCATCGCAGCGCTGGGTGGAAAAACGCGGTCTTCAACCAGCATGGATTGGATGTTTGTGTTGCTCGTGCTCATTTTTGTCTCCTGGGTGTCATTAATGCGGGTACTGTCCTGTATCGCTCTTAGAAACCACTGACTGGCATGAATCTTACAGAAAAACCAGGCCGTTAAAATCCAGCACTATGAACGAACCCACGCCCCAAAAGACGCCTCCTCTGAGCCCACTGGCCAACTTTATTTTCGCCAGCCGCTGGCTACAGCTTCCACTTTATTTGGGTTTGATCGCTGCACAAGCGGTGTACGTGGTTCATTTTCTCGTTGAGCTCAAGCACCTGATCGCCGCAGCTTTTGGCAGCATCCCGGACTTGGCCGCACTGGTCAGCAGCATCGGCTACAAAACCACCGTACCCCTGACTGCGTTAAACGAAACCATCATCATGCTGGTGGTGCTGGCATTGATTGATGTGGTGATGATTTCCAACCTGCTGATCATGGTGATTGTGGGTGGCTACGCGACCTTTGTCAGCCGCATGGACCTGGACGGCCATCCTGATCAGCCCGAGTGGCTAAGCCACGTCAACGCGAGCGTGCTCAAAGTCAAACTGGCCACCGCCATCATTGGCATCAGCTCGATTCATTTGCTGAAGACTTTCATCAACGCCGACAATTACACCGACCGGGTGCTAATTGCGCAAACTGTAATACACATTGCATTTTTGTTGAGTGCGCTGGCTATTGCTTACACTGATAAGGTGATGTCGGGCATCGCTTCACAGAAACATTGATTTTTACGGGTGGGTCATCTTTGCCGGAATGACCCACACATCAAACTGCTCACTGGTCACATAGCCTGAAGCAATAGCAGCGGAGCGCAAACTACTCCCTTCCTTGTGAGCCTTTTTCGCGATCAACGCAGCTTTGTCGTAACCAATATG
>JANMIH010000072.1:0-1621 GCA_031375685.1 Polaromonas sp.
GTTTTGTGCTGGATTTGCCCCCCGAACCCATTTTGAAGCCGCTGGCAGCCAGCGTCATTCTCGACCGGGTGCAAGACGCTGGCAATGTCGGCTCGATTTTGCGCAGTGCCGCAGCGTTTGGTTTTGGCCAGGTCATTGCCCTCAAAGGCACGGCTGCGCTGTGGTCACCCAAGGTGCTGCGTGCTGGCATGGGGGCGCATTTTGGCTTGCAATTGATCGAAGGTGGGGCTTTCGAAGACCTGAGCGCGCTCGATGTGCCCATGTTGGTCACCAGCTCACATGAGGGCAATGTTTTGGGTCATGGCAAGCTGCCTATGCCCTGCGCCTGGGTGATGGGCCATGAAGGGCAGGGCGTCAGCGAAGTTCTGATGGTCAAAGCTGCCGTCAAAGTGCGCATTGCCCAGCCGGGCGGTGAGGAGTCGCTGAATGTGGCGGCCGCAGCAGCGATTTGCCTGCATTTCTCCTCGATGCAGGGCAATTGAGGGGCCGTACAAAGGCTATAATCAAGGGCTTTTCTAAACACAGCTAGCCCCAAGCGCCAAGAAGCAAAACTCATCACAAAAGCAGCTCTCCTGTCCCGCACAGGGTGACGCCTGGGGCTAGCCGAAATCAATCGGAGGCCTCGTGCTTTTGTCTCTACAGGGATCGTCCCTCACCAACCCCCATGCCATTTTGGCGCTGGCAGACGGCACAGTCTTTGTTGGCAATGCCATTGGCGCTGCTGGCCACACGGTCGGCGAGGTGGTTTTTAACACCGCCATGTCGGGTTACCAGGAAATCCTGACCGACCCCAGCTACTGCCAGCAACTGGTCACACTGACTTACCCACACATCGGCAACTACGGCATAAATGCTGAAGACGTCGAGTCTGAAAAAGTCTACGCCGCCGGGTTAATCATCAAAGACCTGCCACTGCTGGCCTCCAACTTTCGCATGTCAATGACGCTGTCCGAGTATCTGGTGAAAGAGGGCACCGTCGCTATTGCCAATATCGATACACGCCAACTGACGCGTCACTTGCGCAGTAAGGGCGCACAAAACGGCTGCATCATGGCCTTGCCTGAAGGCGAAGTTGTCTCGCAAACTGCCATTGACAAAGCCATCTCTCTGGCCAAAGCTGCGCCCAACATGGCTGGGCTTGACCTGGCCAAAGTCGTCTCCAGCAAGAATGCTTATAAGTGGACGCAAACCGAGTGGAAATTAGGTTCGGGCTATGGCGAACAAACTGCCCCGAAGTTCCACGTTGTGGCATATGACTTTGGTGTCAAGAAAAACATCCTGCGCATGCTGGCCGAGCGCGGCGCGCGCATCACCGTCGTGCCTGCGCAAACGCCTGCAGCTGACGTTCTCAAACTTAAACCCGACGGCATCTTTTTGTCCAATGGCCCGGGCGACCCACAGCCTTGCGACTACGCGATTGCAGCCGCACGTGAGCTGATTGAAACCGGTATCCCGACCTTCGGTATTTGTCTGGGTCACCAGATCATGGCTTTGGCGGCGGGAGCCAAAACTTTCAAAATGCAGCAGAGTCACCACGGCGCAAACCATCCGGTCAAAGACCTGGACAGTGGCCGCGTCAGCATCACCAGCCAAAACCATGGCTTTGCAGTGGACATGACCA
>JANMIH010000092.1:0-7333 GCA_031375685.1 Polaromonas sp.
CAATGAAAAAACCAATCAACAACACCATCAGCATGAAGGGCGACATGTTGAGTGAGCCAATAAACTCAGCCAAGTGGCGTGGAAGACCAATAAAACCCATAGCCAAGGTTAGGAAGGCCGCGCCTGCCAAGATCAAACCAATCATGCAATACACACGGCAAGCAGCAAACAGACCAGCCTTGAAGGTAGACCAGTTGAGCGTGCGATCAATGCCCGAGAGCAGCAGTGAACCCGCCACCCCCAAAGCGGCAGCTTCAGTAGCAGTAGCAATACCCGAGTAGATAGAGCCCAACACCAGTGCAATGAGCGAGACCACGGGAATCAGGTTGCGGCCTTCGTAAAGTTTTTGCAGGAAGGTCATGGCTGCGTCAGCCGGAGGAATTTTTTCTTTGTTAAACAAGGACCAAAAGATGATGTAGCCGCTAAACAGGCTGGCCAAGACCAAGCCTGGAATCACACCGGCAATGAAGAGCTTGGCAATAGACACGTTGGCCGCCACACCGTACACAATCATGATGATGGACGGGGGTATGAGCAAGCCCAGCGTGCTGGCGCCAGCCAGCGTGCCAATGGCCATATCATCCGGGTAGCCACGTTTTTTGAGCTCAGGCAAGGAGATTTTGCCAATCGTGGCGCAGGTGGCAGCCGAGGAGCCCGACACGGCGGCAAAAATGGTGCTACCAATCACGTTGACATGCAGCAGACGCCCTGGCAGCCAATTAACCCACGGGGCCAAGCCTTTGAAGAGACCCTCAGAAAGCTTGCTGCGGAACAAAATCTCGCCCATCCACAAAAACAAGGGCAAGGCGGTCAGCGTCCAGCTAGAGGTAGAGCCCCAAATGGTGAGCACCATCGAGTCGCCCACCGGCCGCTGGGTAAACAGCTCCATCGCAATGACGGCTACGCCCAGGAGCGACAGGCCGATCCATACGCCGGAGCCCAGGATTATGAAGATCATTATGATCAACGCAAGTGCAATTAATATGTCCATGATGTTGTCTTTTTTAAGTGTGTGGGATCGTTTCGATCAAGTTATTCAGCGCGGGCGGATTCGCCGTCGGCCTCTTCAAAGAAGGGGCGGCCTTGAATGCGGCTAATCAGCGCATCCACAAAAGCCACAGCCAGACCTACGCAACCCAAGAGCATCAACAGTTGGGGAATCCACAGTGGGGTAAGGTCTGGGCCAGAAGATACATCGTGGTACAGGTGAGACTGCCATACCAAGCGGCCAGCGTAGTAAGCAAAATAAATGCTCAGCACCGATGCTACAGACAGGCACCAGTATTCAAATATATTCAGTATGCGAGGGGGGAGCTTGCTAATGACCATCGTCACGCGGATGTGATCCCCATGGCGCAGCGATGCGGGCAAGGCCAGAAACAAGGTGGCGGCGATGGCGTAACCAGCATATGCGTCTAAGCCATATATGGGCCATGCAAATTTGCGGGCTGCAACGCCCAACATGATGATGATGAACGAGGCCACCATCGCCACGCCCGAGAGACCCAGCAGGAATTTATAGAAATTTTTGACAAGCTTATTCATTGCATGCTCCTGGTGGACGTTGCCGGTGAAAGGTTTAAAAAAATAGACAGGCTGTGGGAGGCCTGCGGAGTTTGCACTGGGCAAAGCCTACGGCCTTGCCCAGTGAATTCATACGCTACAGATGAGCGTTGTATGAGTTAGCGCTTTTTGTATGCTTCGATGACGGCAATACCATCGGGGCCGGCTGCGGCCATCCACTCTTTGACCATGGTGTCGCCAATGGCGTTCAGGCCATCACGCACTTCGTCGGTGGGCAGGCCTGTGGTCATGCCGAATTTGGCCAGGTCTTTGATGTAAGCAGCATCGATAGCCTTGCTGGCTTCCCAGCCGCGCACTTCGGCAGCTTTGGCAGCTTTCAACACGGCCTCTTGCGTGGCCTTGTCCAGAGCTTCAAAGGCTTTCTTGTTGACTACGGTGGCGTTGCGTGGCAGCCAAGCGTTCACGACGTAGAAGAACTTGGTTTGCTCGTACAGCTTGCTATCGATACCGCTGGCGCTCGACGTCAAGAAGTTGTCTACCGCACCGGTGGCCAAGGCTTGACCCAGTTCAGCCAACTGAATGGTGACGGGCTGGGCTTTTACCATCTGCGCAATCTTGGTGGTAGCAGGGTTGTAGGCGCGCTGCTTGGTGCCTGCAAAATCAGCCATCTTGGTGATGGGCTTGACCGAGTACAAAGACTGGCCTGGCCATGGCACTGAGAACAGCAACTTCATGCCTTGGCTGTCGAGCAGCTTCTCAGTAGCGGGCTTGGCTGCAACGTACAAGCGCTGGGCTCCGTCGTAGCTGGTAGCAAGGAAGGGAACGGAGTCAACGCCGAAGATAGGATTTTCGTTGGAATACGCCGACAAAATGAACTCGCCCGACTGCACTTGGCCTGACTGGATGGCGCGCTTGATTTCGGGCATCTTGTACAGCGAAGCGCCTGGATGCAGCGTAATCTTGAGCTTGCCCATGGTGGTCTTATCAACTTCATCAACGAATTGTTGTAAGTTTTTGGTATGGAAAACGTTCACACCGTAACCAGTTGGCATGTCCCACTTGGTTTGTGCAAAAGCGGCACCAAATGCGGTAGCCGCAGCAAGAGAAATGAGTAGTTTTTTCATCGGTAGCTCCTAAAGTTAAAGCCTAATTGGCCAAGTGGTGATTCAAAAGGTCAGTGATCAGCATCGCCCCCGGCGCGTGGGTGATGCAGAACTTGGGGCGTGCTTGGGTGATGGCGGCTTGCGGGGTAACGCCACAGGCCCAAAACACAGGCACTTCGTCAGGCATCACCTCAACCGCATCGCCATAGTCGGGCGCGCTCAAGTCCATGATACCAATTTGGGCGGGGTCACCGATATGCACCGGCGCGCCATGCACGCTGGGGAAACGCGTGGTGATTTGAATGGCACGAATCGCATCCGACGCCTTCAAAGGTCGCATCGACACCACCATGGGGCCGCTAAACACGCCCCCAGGCGTTGTGGCAATGTTGCTGCGGTACATGGCGACGTTGCGGTTTTGGGCAATGTGCCGAAGTGGTATGCCCGCTTGCAGCAAAGCTTCTTCAAATGAAAACGAGCAGCCAATCACGAACGTGACCAGATCTTTGCGCCAAAGTGTGCTGATGTCAGTCGGTTGTTCGCTTAGAGCGCCATCACGCCACACGCGGTAGCGCGGCACGTCGGTGCGAATGTCAATGTCAGCACCCAGACTTGGCAGCATGGCCTCGCCTGGCTCGCTTACCGCGAGCAGCGGGCAGGGCTTGGGATTACGTTGGCAGTAGCGCAAAAAATCGTTGGCTAGCAGCTCGGGCAAGATAACCACGTTGGCTTGTACGTGGCCTTCAGCCAGCCCACTGGTGTGACCGAACCATTCACCACTACGGATAGCAGCTCGAGCCTGCAGTGACTTTTCGATAAAGGAAACTGAACCCACCAAAACTCTCCGGTTGTGTGTCAATTACATGACGCAATTAACTGAAAGCGGATTGTGGGAGTGCAGCACACCTTCTGCAAATTCAAAATTTTTCGCTTTCAACATCGATTTTTTCGATGATTAGGGTTTACCTTTAAAGACTTTTTTGGTGCATTTTTGACCGAATTGGTGAATGCCAACGCAGACTCGACGACGACTTCAACGCTGTCAGCGGTCGGGTCAATCCTGTAACTTGCATGGATGGGCAGAGACTGCACTTTGGCATCAACCGCCAGCGGTTTCAGCTTGGCAAAGCCTTGTAGCCGCACCACCGCCGCGCGCGGCAAAAGAGCCACGCCAAAGCCCCCCTGAACAAGTTGCACCATGGCCGAAATCGATGAAATCGCATGCACCTTTTTGGGTTCCAACCGATGCTGTTTGAACAAATCAAGCAGTGTGACGTGCGGCTGCGAGCCTTTTTGAAAGGTTAACAACTCCATGTCGGCCAGCTCAGCCAGCTTGTAATTTCTTTTCTTATGCAGCAAAGGGTTGCCAACAAACACCATCTCCATGGGCAGCAGGGTGTAATTGCGCACACCTGTACTGGCCGCGGGCAGCGCGGCAAACACCACATCGAGAGTGCCGCGCTGCACGAGGTCCATCAAAATTGGAGTGGTTTCTACCGTCAGTTCCAGTTCCAGTCCGGGGTGGTCTGTACGCAGCTTTTCCAGCCAGGGTATGAGCCAGGAATGCAGCACCGATTCAATCGCGCCGATGCGCATCGATACAGCCATGGGCGCGTCCGCGCCCATTTCGGCCTTGACCTCCCTTTGCAGCGCCAGCAGCTTGTCGGCATAAACCAAAAAGCGCGCGCCCGCCGCTGTCAGCTTGAACTGCTTGTCGCCCCGATCCAGCAGCAACACGCCCAGCTCGTCCTCCAGCGTGGAGATGCGACTGGACATGGCCGACTGCGTCAGGTACAGCTTTTCAGCGGCACGAGAGATGCTTTTGAGGGATACGACCCAATAGAAGGCTTCAACAAATCGCAGGTTCATGGTGGTCGATCAGTTGGAAAGGTTGTTTGGGGTATGCCCGATAGTGATCGCATATCGTTTACCAGTAATGTAAGTCCACTTATTTTTAACCCTGTTTTGGAGTCATCATGAAATTCAGACTTGCCCTGATAGCTGCCACGTTTGCACTCTGTACATCGGCCTTCGCCCAAACCAAATGGGACCTGCCCTCAGCCTACCCCGCCACCAACTTTCACACTGAAAATCTGGTGCAGTTTGCCAATGCCGTTGACAAGGCCACCTCTGGCAAATTGAAGATCACCGTGCATGCCAATGCATCGCTTTTCAAAGCCAATGAAATCAAGCGTGCGGTGCAAAGTGGACAAGCACCGCTGGGAGAGGTGTTGCTGGCCAATTTTGCGAATGAAAACCCGGTCTATGCGCTTGACGGCGTGCCGTTTTTGGCCACTGGCTATGCAGATGCACGAAAGCTGTATGAAGCCCAAAAGGCACCCATGGACAAGCTGCTGGCTGCACAGGGTATGAAGATGCTGTTCAGCGTGCCTTGGCCGCCGCAAGGCATTTACAGCAAAAAGCCGATTGCCTCTGTCGCTGATTTGCGCGGCATCAAGTGGCGTGCGTACAGCCCGGCTACTGCGAAAATTGCCGAACTGATTGGTGCGCAGCCCGTGACGATTCAAGCCGCCGACCTCAGCCAGGCGCTGGCCACCGGTGTGGTCGAAAGTTACATGAGTTCAGGCTCCACCGGCTATGACAGCAAAACCTACGAACACATCAAAAACTGGTACGACACACAGGCTTGGCTGCCCAAAAATGCAGTCATGCTGAACCTCAAAGCCTTCAACGCGCTGGACGCGGCAACGCAGGCTGCAGTGACCAAGGCAGCTCAAGACGCCGAAGCACGCGGCTGGAAGGTCAGTGAAGTTAAAAACGACGAGTACAAAACCCGGCTAACCGGCAAGGGCATGACCATTCACAAACCATCGGCAAAGCTGATGACCGACATGCAGCAGGTGGGCACCATCATGCTGGCGGATTGGCAAAAAGCTGCGGGCGCTGATGGCACGGCCATCATTGCCGATTACAGCAAGCGCCGTGCTGCCAAATAAACACGGCTTCGCCTAGAGCTTGTCCGTACCGCAGCAAAGCGCGCGGGATGGCAAAGTCAAGTCTGCCGCCAGGGTTTGATCAATCGCTCATCATCCACCAGCGCCCAGGTTTTCATGCCAGTGGCTGCTTCTATCGCGGCACGGTACGGCGGCATGTTGGTGCATTCAAGCACCACGCAGGTCAGCGTGGGTTCGCGCTTTTTCAACGCCAGCGCTGCCGCCAGCACGTCCGCTGCTGCTTTTTCAACAGCCATCTCAGGCCGATTGCCCAAAATAGCCGTGGCAAATTCACTTGTTGCGTCAACGCCCTGCACCACCACGTCGGCCATGCGCCCCGCGGGCACGCCTGCTGCGCGTAAATGTTCGACACCCAGCTTGCTCGAACTGATGGTCAACACCCCGACCTTGGCGTGTAGTGCCAACAGGCCTGGCAGTTGCAGCAGGCTGGACGTGACGACCGGAATCTTCACCTGTGCCTGCATCTGCCTTTGCAGCAGCACCAGAAAACCGCAGCTGGTGGTGATGGCTTTTGCACCATCCTGCTCCAGTCGGCGTACCAGTTGCAGAATGGGCGGGACCACGCGCCCCTTGCGCAGGCCAGCACCCGACTGCACGATTTTGTCGGGCCAAGCCCCCGTGATCACACAGCGCCGCGTTGGCACACCAAAGGCCGACGGGTGGCCAATGTCGCCTTCAGGGCGCGGGAACTTGGTGTCCAGCATCACCACACCCAAAAAACCATCAGGAAAGGTCACGTTGATCGGTACGGTGGCAGCAACAGGTAAAGTCATGGTCTGATTGTCCCGTCAAAATCTAGATCAACACCATGCTGCCCATCCTTGCCATCTGTCTCGGCGCTTCCATTGGCGCGCTGGCGCGCTGGGGCTTGAGCCTGTGGCTCTCCCCCGGCGGGCTGATGCCGTGGGGCACGCTGGCTGCTAACCTGTTGGGCGGGTATCTGGTTGGCGTGTGCATTGCCACCTTTCAGGCCATGCCCCAGTTGGACCCGGTTTGGCGGCTTTTGCTCGTGACAGGCTTTTTGGGGGGCCTGACCACCTTTTCTACCTTTTCGGCTGAGGTGGTGGGGTTTTTGATGGCCGAGCGTTACGCGCTGGCACTTGGCACGGCCATGGCACACGTAGCGGGCTCGCTGGTCATGACAGTGGCAGGCATCAGGAGTGTTCAATTTTTGCTTCGTTTTTTATAGCTGCTTGCGCCCGTATTTAATGGCTTCAAGGCACTTTTAACACATATAAATGAGCAAAAATGAGCGGAAAAGGCGTTTTTGACCCCTCTGCCCCACCAGATGTGCAGGCCTGGCTGTTGTCACAAACCGCAGCCGGCTTCAGCCGCGCCGAGATGTTCAATGCCCTTTGTGAATCAGGCTGGAGGCCTTACCAAGTCGCCCGCATGATGGGGCTGAGTGATGATGAAAAGCAGGTCTTGGTGGCGGCGGCTGCTTCCTCACCCGCGCACGCCAGCCCTCAAGTCCCCAGGCCGCAACTGATCCTGCGCGACGTGCAGGTTGACGGTGGCGACAAGCTGGTACGCGCTCTGCAGCAGCGTACCGCACCTGATCTGATTGAATTTGAAGCCCTGCTGAGTAACGCTGAATGCGATGCGCTGATACAGGCCGCCCGGCCCAGGCTGTCACGCTCCTTAACGGTTGATGTACACACCGGCGGGCATGAAATTCACCCCGACCGCAGCAGCCAGGGCATGTTTTTTGAGCGGGCTGAAACGCCGCTG
>JANMIH010000107.1:0-2999 GCA_031375685.1 Polaromonas sp.
CAATCGGATTTCAGCCCAACAACGTTGCACGGGTTCAAGGCGCTACCCGCCAAGTGCAGAACATGATCGCGCAGAACAAAATCCGTGAAAAAGAAATTACAGACCAGTGGGCGCAGGGCGTGTTTGAAAAGGACGACGACAAGGTGCAGGGTGCCCGCGATGCTCTGAAGCGCTGGAATGAGGCCAATCCGGCGGCACCCATCCGCATACAGATGCCGCAAATCATCAAGCGCGTCAAAGCCATGCGCGAGGACAAAACCACACGTATTGCCAAAACGGCACCGTCCGAGATACGCGCAAGCGTGCGCCGCGAACTGGCGGAAAAAGAATGAACTGGGGCGGCTTGTCAGTTTTTTTCGGCCTGATCGCCTTGGCTTTTTTTATCTCGCCATGGGTAGGCTGGGGCTTTTTGGCTGCGGTGGCGTATTACGTGTGGCGGTGATTGAACGACTGCAAGCCTACCGCCAGCACCTACTCAAAGCAGGCAAGCTGCTGGAGGCTAGGGCGGTAGCGCGGTGTATAAAAATAGCGCAGGGCAAATTGCCGAGCGGCTAAAGGATCGCAACCTGCCCGTTGTGTTGCGGGGCGGGATAAGTGCCGATATGGCCATCGGGCAATGCGGGTCACGCGCTGGTTGGGAGACTGGCAATTATTGGATGATGGCGGCCAGTGCTGATCTCTGGCTTATGGCGGCGGTCAAGCCGTTACTCCACGGTTTTGCAGGCACTGCGAATCAGCACTTCGCGATCACCAGCATTGATTTTAAGGCTGCACTTTTCGGTTGTCAATCCCCAAAATACCCCTATCAAAACACTAAAAACCGCATAAACAGGGCTTTGACGCTGCCGATAATCGGCACCACCCCCCCCTCTTGAAATCCTCATCTATTAACGCTTTCGTGTTATTAGTATTTTCAGTCGAATTGAGGTAACCTTCACTCCCCTCACGTTCAGCTTGTACAGCATCAGGGGGGATAACTGTCGAAGCTTGGCTGCTGCTGCGTTTGAATTGACCAGCAAACACCAGGTGTCGCCGTCGATAGGGCCAGCTTGAATAGCTGGTAGCAGAGCTTCGGGTATCAGGGATTGAATCGCTTTGAGCCGATCGCCAGATTCCTTCACCTGCTCGGCCAGCATGCCCAAGCTGGGTGAGTCGTTGACGGCTTGTGCTATCGATATCGCCCGCCGTGTTGGAGCGGCTGTGAGAGGTCGGTAGTTGTGGTTCACAGCGCGTTTGAAAAGGACGACAGATGCATTTGATTATCACGGACGCCTGGCTGGCCAAAAGCCGGGCTATTTATTTGAGTGGTACACGACTGATTGTGGCGTGCTTTGTGGCTGCTCTGGCGCTCATGATCGTGGCTGCCGCAATGTATCACTGGGTGTTCTTGAAGGGCGCACGGGAGGGCTGGCCAGTGATTGGCTCTCTCGTCAAACTGGTCGTTAAAGACGAGTTTGAGCAGCGCGACCGGTTCATGCGTGAAAATCTCGACGTCATGGCCAAGCGCTTGGGTGAAATGCAGGCCAAAATGCTGCAGCTCGAGGCTTTGGGACAGCGCGTCTCTGGCCTGGCTGGTGTGAACCCGGCCGACATCAAGTCAACACTGGGCAGCGGTGGCGCACTGGTAGGCAGCCGCTCAATGACGATGGAAGAACTACAGGCCACACTGGCCGACCTTGACAAAATCACCGATCAGCGGGTGGACTTGATGACGTTGATGGAGTCTCGCCTGTTTGACCAAAAAATCAAGAAACTCATGGTGCCGACACAGCAGCCTGTCGTTGGCGGCGTTTGGGGTTCGCCATTTGGCTGGCGGATAGACCCAGTCAATGGTCAGTCAGCGTTGCACACCGGGCTTGATTTTCCTGCCGCTCTGGGCACACCGATACTGGCAGCAGCAGGCGGTGTGGTGGTGGCGCAGGAGTTCCACCCCGCCTACGGCAACATGGTTGAAATTGACCATGGCAATGACCTGGTGACCCGTTACGGACACGCTTCAAAGGTGTTGGTCAAAAAAGGCGACCTGATCAAACGCGGCCAGAAAATAGCTGAAGTTGGCTCAACAGGTCGCTCAACAGGCTCTCACCTGCACTTTGAAGTGCTTGTACAGGGCGTGTTTCAGGATCCACAAAAATTCCTCACGGCTGGTCAAAACCTTCCGGTCATCACTGGTCAGGCACAGCCCGTAAACAGCCTTTCCCGAAGGTAAAATGCTGGGCTTGTGACCGGTTGAGCTTGACCGGCATGCCCCAAGCTTCAGACAGTAATCATTTAAGGAATTCAAGCCGCGTGGCTCGACTCAGGGGAGTTGAGCAACCGGCTCTGCATGTATGGCCACCACTTTCCTGACCAAAATCTTCGGCAGCCGCAACGACAGGCTGCTCAAAACGTACCGTAAAACCGTTGCGCAAATCAACGCACTGGAGCCGCAGTACGAGAAGCTCAGCGACGACGAGTTGCGTGCCAAAACTGAAGAGTTTAAAACCCGCATAGCAGGTGGCGAAACACTGGACGCCATCCTGCCAGAAGCTTTTGCCGTGGTGCGTGAAGGCAGCAAGCGCGCCATGAAAATGCGCCATTTTGATGTGCAAATGCTGGGCGGCATGTCGCTGCACAACGGCAAGATATCCGAGATGGGCACGGGCGAAGGCAAAACACTGACCTCAACACTGCCGGTGTACCTGAATGCGCTGACAGGCAAAGGCGTTCATGTCGTCACCGTCAACGATTACCTGGCCAGCCGAGACGCGCGCTGGATGGGCAAGCTGTATGAGTTTTTGGGTATGACTGTCGGCATCAATTTGCCTACCATGTCGCGTGAAGAAAAGCAGGCGGCCTACCGCTGCGACATCACCTACGGCACCAACAACGAATACGGCTTTGACTACCTGCGCGACAACATGGTCTACGAGGTGGCTGACCGTGTGCAGCGTGGCCTGAACTACGCCATTGTGGATGAGGTGGACTCCATCCTGATTGACGAGGCACGCACGCCGCTC
>JANMIH010000279.1:0-3439 GCA_031375685.1 Polaromonas sp.
AACAGGAACACCATGGCATCCATCAACTTTATGGGCGGCGAAAAAGGCGGGGTTGGCAAGTCCGTTACAGCGCGCGCCCTGGCGCAGTATTTCATCGACAGGGGCACGCCGTTTACCGGCTTTGACACCGACCGCTCGCACAACTCCTTCAACCGGTTTTATGCCGACTACGCCTCACCCGTGGTGGTTGACAGCTACGAAGGCATGGACCTGATTGCTGCTGCTTTTGAAGACAACCCTGATCAAAGCGTGATTGTTGACCTGGCCGCGCAAACCTCTGCCCCGCTGGCCAAATGGATCGCTGACGCCAGCCTGATGGAGCTGTTTGCCGAAATGGGCGTGACGGTGAATTTGTGGCAC
Organism: Polaromonas sp.; assembly: GCA_031375685.1. GTDB lineage: Bacteria > Pseudomonadota > Gammaproteobacteria > Burkholderiales > Burkholderiaceae_C > Polaromonas. The sequence continues at coordinate 361 of JANMIH010000279.1, forward strand.
GTGATGGACGATGGCCGCGACGCTGTGGACTTGCTGGGCCGACTGGTGGACACCTACGGACAAGGTCCCAATTACGTGGTGGTGCAAAACCACGGGCGTGGGTCTGATTTTGTGCTGCTGCGCGACTCTTATGCGCTGCAAAAGGCCCAGGCGCATGGCGCGCATGTCATTGAGCTGCCTCGCCTGCACGACGCCTGCATGCGCAAGATTGACCAGAACAACACCAGCTTCTGGAAAGCCATCAACGACAAGGACAGCAGCGAGGCACTGGGCATGCTGGAGCGCCAGCGCGTCAAAACCTGGCTGAAAAACTGCTACGCGGTTTTTGACAAACTGCCGGTTTAGGGCTCAAGCCCGCAGCGCGTCCTTGAGTTGCTGGCCCAGCTCCGGCTTGCCTTCAAACGGGTCGGTCGGGTTGCGGATTTGCACAATATCTTCCAGCCGCGTTTGCACCGACTTGATGGCCTTGGGGTGGCTGTAGATGTAAAACTGGTTGGCGGCGACGGCATCAAACACCAGTTGCGCCACATCAGCTGCGCTGACTTTGCCTGAACTCACCGCTTTTTCGCTCATGGCCTGACCGATGAGCTGGCTTTGTGTGGGCCTGCTGCCGCGCAGCTCGGATGGCCGGTTGCGGTGACTTTGGCTGATGCCGGTTGACACAAAAAACGGGCACAACACTGAGGCGCTGATCTGGTCAGTGACCAGCGACAAGTCCTGGTACAGCGTCTCGCTCAGTGACACCACGGCATGTTTGCTGACGTTGTACACACCCATGTTGGGTGCATTGAGCAAGCCCGCCATGCTGGCGGTGTTGACAATGTGGCCCTGCCAGGTGGCGTCTTTTTTAGCCGCCTCCAGCATCATGGGGGTGAAGATGCGAACGCCGTGAGCGACGCCCATCACGTTCACGCCCAGCACCCATTCCCAGTCCTTGACCGAGTTTTCCCAGATCAGGCCGCCCGAGCCCACACCCGCGTTATTGAAGACCAGATGCGGCGCACCAAAGCGTGCCAGCACGGCTGCGCCCATGGCGTCCATCTGGGCAGCATTGGACACATCCAGTTTGAAGGGTAAAACCTGAGCGCCAAGTGTCTGCATTTCTTGCGTGGCAACGTCCAGTGCGTCTTGCTGTACATCGACCAGCACCAGGTTCATGCCCAGTTTGGCACCAATGCGGGCGCATTCCAGGCCAAAGCCTGAGCCAGCGCCAGTGAGTACGGCAGTTTTGCCTTTGAAGTCGGTGATCATGCGTCAGCTTTCTTGAGAATGTACCCAATACGGGGGAAATGAACATGCACGGTGCCCGCCCGTTCGTCGGTGCGGCGCAGTGTGTAGTGCATGCGGGTGGCGGCGATCAGTTCGCCTTGGGTGGGCTCAAGTCCGAAGTTTTCACTTCGGATCGTGACCTGGCTGCCCAGCGCAATACCGTGCTCGTCCTGAAAAATGTCGTTTTGCAATGCCGCTGGCGTTGCGTGCGAGGCGATGGCAATCGCGTCCGCCGCGCTGCACTTTTCAAACGACGCATGGCCCATCTCGGCCATGCGGTCCATCCACACCAGCACGGCAGGCGTGGCATTCAATATCTCAGCCATCGCAGGCGTGCGGGTGCGGGTGAACCACAGCGGGTGGTAGGCGGCAAAGTCGGCAATGCTGGGCAATGCGCCCAGCAAAAACGGCCAGTCAACCAGCATGTCAGACAGGCGGCGCAAGTAGGACTTGTAGGCCGCAGTGGCATCCGCCGCCGGCATGCGGGGTGCGCCGCTGCGCATGGCCCGGCGGTCTTCAGCAAAGGCTTTGGCGGCCTCGGGCGGCGCACCTGCAAAGACTTGCGCGGTGCCTGCAGGCTGAAAGTTATACGCCATCGCTGTCCAGAACAGTGTGGTGTCGGCCCATTGCGCCAGTGTGCGGCCCATGCCCTTGCTGGGCTCTGGGTACAAGCCGGGTTCTGGCTGCAAGTGCTCCAACACATCGGCTATCAAGGCGGTATCGCAATAAATATCAGCGCCTATTTGCAGCACAGGCGTTTTGCGGTAGCCGCCCGTCAGCGCCACCACGTCCGGCTTGGGCATGACCATCGGAATCATGACTGACTTCCAGGCCAATTTTTTATAACCCAGGATCAACCGTACTTTTTCAGCAAACGGCGAGGTTGGGTAGTGATGGAGGATCAGATCAGCCATGATGCGTGTCCTTAAAAGATTCAGATCAGCTTGACGATCTGTTTTCCAAAGTTTTTGCCTTTGAGCAATCCCAAAAATGCTTCTGGGGCAGCCTCCAGACCCACAGCCACTGATTCGCGCGGCTTGAGCTTGCCTGTGCCTACCAGCATGCCCAACTCCTTCAAGGCTTCAGGCCAGACTTCCATGTGCTCGCTGACGATGAAACCCTGTATCCGCAGGCGGCTCATCAGGATCAAGGCAGGATACGTCATCGGCAGTGGCTTGCCGTCGTACCCGGCAATCATGCCGCACAGGGCAATGCGGCCAAAGGCGTTCATCAGCGGCATCACGGCGTCAAGCACCATGCCGCCCACATTCTCAAAATAACCGTCAATGCCGTTGGGGCATTCGGCCTTGATGGCCTTGGACAATGAGCCTGCATTGTCGTGCAGTTTGTAGTCAATGCAGGCATCAAAACCCAGCTCATCCACCGCGTATTTGCATTTGTCTGGCCCGCCTGCAATGCCGACCGTGCGGCAGCCGCGCGCTTTGGACAAGGCGCCAAATGCACTGCCTACGGCACCGCTGGCCGCGCTGACCACCATGGTTTCGCCCGCTTTGGGCTGGATGATGCCGGTGAGCCCATAAAACGCCGTGACACCCGGCATGCCGACCGCACCCAGGTAGTGGCTCAAGGGCACGTGGGTGGTGTCAACCTTGCGCAACATGCCGGGCACGGCGGCATCGGCCACACTGTAGTGTTGCCAGCCGCCCATGCCAACCACTTTGTCACCCACGGCGTACAAATCGCTTTTTGATTCAACCACCTCACCCACCGTGCCGCCCTGCATCACCTTGCCCAGCGGCTGTGGCTGTGCGTAACTTTTGCCGTCGTTCATGCGGCCACGCATGTAGGG
>JANMIH010000229.1:0-1790 GCA_031375685.1 Polaromonas sp.
AAGCAGCGCATTCTCAAAGGCATTGATGAAATGAATGCCCACCCGGTTCGCTTCCAATGGAAGGCATTTGACTTTGAAATGGCTAAATCGTAAATGTTTTATTGAAACGAAATACTAGGCCATCCCGAGCTGGCCGCACATATTGCACAGTCGGTGATTCAGCAAGACTTTGACCTGACCATTGTCAACAAAATGGACGTGGACCATGGCCTGACGGTACCGCTGAGCCTTATGTTTGGTCAGCCCCCTGAATCCCACTTCAAGTGGCCTTGCCCGGTGATCCCGTTTGCTGTCAATGTGGTGCAGTACCCCGTGCCATCCGGCCAGCGCTGCCTGAACCTTGGCAAGGCGATCCGCAAAGCGATTGAGTCCTATGACGAAGACCTCAATGTTCAGATCTGGGGCACCGGCGGCATGAGCCACCAGTTGCAGGGCCCGCGCGCGGGCTTGATCAACAAAGCGTTTGATACCGCCTTCATGGACACCCTGATCAACAACCCCGAAGCCCAGGCTGCTGTGCCGCACATTCACTATGTGCGCGAGGCGGGCAGCGAGGGCATCGAGCTGGTGATGTGGTTGATTGCCCGGGGCGCGTTGGCTGACTTGAACGGCGGCAGCAGGCCGATGGTCAAGCATCGCTTTTATCATGTACCCGCATCCAATACGGCGGTAGGCCATCTGATTCTGGAAAACAATTAATGCCCCCACGTTCATTTTCATTCACTGCCCCCCGAGGGGGCGTTCGCCTCCTTGAGGCGGCTCTGCGGAGTCTCAGTTCATGACCAAAACAATCAAGGTAGCCTTAGCTGGCGCAGGTGCCTTCGGCATCAAGCATCTGGACGGTATCAAGAACATTGACGGGGTTGAAGTCGTCTCGCTCATCAGCCGCGACCCTGAGAAAACCAGAGAGGTGGCGGCTAAATACGGCATTGCGCATGTCACCACGGATCTAGCCGAAAGCCTGGCGCTCAAAGAAGTCGATGCCGTTATCTTGTGTACACCTACCCAGATGCACGCTGACCAGACGCTGGCTTGCCTGCAAGCGGGCAAGCATGTGCAGGTGGAGATTCCGCTGGCTGACAGCATTCAGGGTGCCAACGCCGTTGTCGCGGCAGCTCAGAGCAGCGGCCTGGTGGCCATGTGCGGCCACACCCGCCGCTTTAACCCCAGCCATCAATACGTCCACCAGCAAATAAAGGCGGGCCAATTCAACATCCAGCAGATGGATGTGCAGACCTACTTTTTTCGCCGCACCAACATGAACGCGCTGGGCCAGGCACGCAGCTGGACAGACCACTTGCTGTGGCACCACGCGGCGCACACGGTGGATTTGTTTGCCTACCAGTGTGGCAGCCCGATTGTCAAAGCCAACGCCGTGCAAGGGCCGATTCACCCAGCGCTGGGTATTGCGATGGACATGAGCATCCAGCTCAAAGCCGCCTATGGTGCGATTTGCACATTGAGTTTGAGTTTTAACAACGATGGCCCGCTGGGGACCTACTTTCGCTACATCGGCGATACAGCCACTTACCTCGCGCGCTACGACGATTTGTTCAACGGCAAAGACGAAAATATTGATGTGAGCAACGTGGACGTGAGCATGAACGGCATTGAGCTGCAAGACCGCGAATTTTTTGCCGCCATCAAGGAAGGCCGTGAGCCTAACAGCAGCGTGGCGCAAGTTCTCAACTGTTATCAAGTGCTGAATGATCTGGAGCTGCAACTCACATGAACCTACCGACCCGCAAAATCGGCCCATTCAACGTTTCAGCCATCGGCCTGGGCTGCAT
>JANMIH010000236.1:0-5378 GCA_031375685.1 Polaromonas sp.
TTTCTGGTGCCCGGGAGAGAACTCGAATCTCCACATCTTGCGATACACGGACCTGAACCGTGCGCGTCTACCAATTCCGCCACCCGGGCAAGCCTTAGAGTGTACCATTATCTAAAACTGGTCGTGGCGCTCCGGGCCGAAATATTTAGGCGGCATACTTATCTGGGGGCTTTCTGACAAAAGCCATTCGACATCACTTTTAAAGAGACTTTTTTATCAAAACAACTCACCACTGTGCCAGCGCAGCGTCTGGCCTCCTCGCAGAGTTCGAGGGTACCGTTTCTGGCCACCGTGACGGTCACGGTTTTGTGCAACGCGATGACGGCGAGGCCGACATTTACTTGCCGCCCAACGAGATGCGCGCCGTGCTGCACAAAGACCGCGTCAAAGCGCGCATCGTCCGCCACGACCGAAAAAACCGGCCCGAAGGCCGCGTCACCGAAATCATTGAACGCTCTCCCAACCCCATCATTGGCCGTCTGCTGCAAGAAAGCGGCGTGTGGCTGGTCGCGCCTGAAGACAAGCGTTACGGGCAAGATGTGCTGATCCCCAAAGGCGCAACCGGCTCTGCCAAAACCGGCCAGGTGGTGGTGGTGCAACTGACCGAGCCGCCCGCATTGTTTGGACAACCTGTGGGCCGCGTCAAGGAAGTGCTGGGCGAAATCGACGACCCCGGCATGGAAATTGAAATTGCGGTGCGCAAATACGGTGTACCGCATGAATTCAGTGATGAAGCACTGGCGCTGGCCCGCACATTGCCAGATGCGGTGCGCCCACAAGACAAGAAGAACCGCGTTGATTTGACAGATATCGCACTGGTCCCAATTGACGGTGAAGACGCACGCGACTTCGACGATGCCGTGTATTGCGAACCTGCCAAAGTAGGGCGGGGCAAGGGCTGGCGCTTGCTGGTGGCCATTGCTGATGTGAGCCACTATGTTGTAACCGGCAGCGCCATTGATATTGATGCGTATGACCGCGCCACCAGCGTGTACTTTCCGCGCCGCGTCATCCCGATGCTGCCTGAAAAGTTGTCGAATGGGTTATGTTCACTGAACCCGAATGTTGAGCACCTGTGTGTGGTGTGCGACATGCTGGTGACGGCCAAGGGGGAGGTGCATGCCTACCAGTTTTACCCGGCAGTCATGTTCAGTCAGGCGCGCTTTACCTACACCGAAGTCGCGGCCATTTTGGCCAACACGCGCGGGCCAGAAGCAGCCCAGCGCAAGACGCTGGTGCCGCATTTGCTGGACTTGCATGACGTGTACCAGGCGCTTTTAAAGGAGCGCGGCGTGCGCGGTGCGGTTGATTTTGAGACCACCGAAACGCAAATTGTGTGTGACGAGGTAGGTCGGATTGAAAAAATCATTCCGCGCACCCGCAATGTGGCTCACCGACTGATTGAAGAGGCCATGTTGGCGGCCAATGTGTGCTCGGCGGACTTTATCGCCAGCAGCAAACACGTCGGGCTGTTCCGTGTGCATGAAGGCCCGACCCCTGAGAAAAAGGACATGCTGCGCAACTACCTGAAGGCTGCAGGCATTGGCATGTCGATCAGCGACGACCCCACACCGGGCGAATTCCAGCAAATCGCCCAGGCCACCAAGGATCGTCCTGACGCACAGCAAATCCACTCAATGCTGCTGCGCTCAATGCAGCAGGCGATTTACACGCCGATAAACAGCGGCCACTTTGGTCTCGCCTATGAGGCTTACACGCACTTCACCAGCCCGATTCGGCGCTACCCGGATTTGCTGGTACACCGCGTGATCAAGGCGATTTTGAGTAAATCCAGGTATCAGTTGCCAAGCTTGCCAACACCCGGCGAAGCCGAGGCGAAACTCTCCAAGCGCCTTGCTTCAAGAGTCAAAGACCCTGAACAAAAACCCAAAAAAGCCAGCGTTGACGAGCTGGCTTGGCAAGCCGCGGGGCTGCATTGCAGCGCCAACGAGCGCCGTGCCGATGAGGCCAGCCGTGACGTGGAAGCCTGGCTCAAATGCAAGTACATGCGCGAGCATCTGGGAGAGGAGTTTGGCGGTGTCGTCACTGCTGCTACCGGCTTTGGCATCTTCGTCACGCTGGATGCGATGTACGTGGAAGGCCTGGTCCACATTACCGAGCTGGGCGGCGAGTATTTCCGCTTTGACGAAGCCAAACAGGAACTGCGCGGTGAGCGCACCGGCATTCGCTACGCCATCGGCACGCGGGTGCGGGTGCAGGTCAGTCGGGTTGACCTAGACGGTCGCAAAATTGACTTTAGATTGATTCACGAGGGTGAGTCGCTTCTGGCGCTGACCAACCGGGCCATGAAAGACAAAACGGGTGGTCACACAGGCGAGCTGCCGGCCCAGGAGCGCGGCGTGTCCCGCGATGGCAAGGGAAACAGGCGAGGGGGTGCTGCTCCCAATCGCCCCACCCGGGGGGCGGGTTCGTCGTCGTCAAGCAGAACTGAGCGCGGCTCGGGTGGCTTGCTGCCTTCGCCGATTCAGGCTTTGAAGGCGTCAGTTAAAAAAGCTGCCGGCAAATCAGGTGGTGGTGCATCGGCCAAAGCCGGGCGCAAGCAGGGCAAAAAGCCGCGTCGTTGATGGTTCAAGCCTTATGATGATTCGCGTTTTATCTTTCCTGCTCGAAACTTTCTTTTTCGTGCTGATAGCCGTTGCCCTGCTGCGCGCCTGGATGAATTGGCTTCGCATCAATATGCGTGGCCAGCCAGGTACTTTTGTGATGGCGGTGACGGACTGGCTGGTCAAGCCGGTACGGCTGGCACTGCCCAAGGCTCTGGCGCAGTCCAAAATTGACTGGGCCAGTTTGCTGGCTGCCGGTCTGTTTGCGCTGATTTATGGCCTGGTCTGGTTGCTCCTGTTTACTGTTATTTTGGGCGGCATGGGTTTGGCAGCGTTAGACCCGATCATGCTGTTGTCGGTGTTGGGTTTCGCACTCAAAATGCTGCTGCGTGTGGCGCTGCAAACCATGATGATTTTGGTGATTGGTTTTGCGATTTTGTCTTGGGTGCAACCCGGCTCACCGGCTTATGGCTTGTTGGGGCGGTTAACTGAGCCGCTGCTGGCGCCGCTGCGGCGCGTGATTCCATCGGTGGGCGGGATTGATTTGTCCGCCATTGCGCTCATCATTGCCCTGCAAATCGGCTTGATGGTGCTGGCCTAAACCGAAGATGCCAGCCTTGAGGCCGTGAGTGCCTCGCTGGGGTGGGTGTTTAACCAGTCATCTGCTACACGGCCATGCCTGAAGACTGCGCTGCATGCCGCATCAAAAGCATTTAAACCGCTGGCAATTGCTGCGCCTACCATGCCAGCCAGAACATCACCTGTTCCCGCAGTAGCCAACAAGGCGTTACCACTGGCATTGATGTGGTTGATGTGGCTGGGCGCTGCTATGACGCTGCCTGAGCCTTTTAAAACCACCACCGCCTGGTACAGCTCGGCCAATTGCCTGGCAGCTTTCAGGCGGTCAGACTGAATCTGGGCAGACGTGGTTTGCAGTAGGCGCGCGGCTTCTAGCGGGTGCGGCGTGAGTACGGTGCAAAAGCCGCTTGAAGTCCGTGCTTTGAGCAAGGTTTGCAAGGATGTGTCGCCAGCAATCCCGTTCAGCGCATCCGCATCCAGCACCAGCCGGGCCGCATCTGACAGCACCTTGGGCAAAACCGCTTGGATGGCTTGGCCGCCTCCACAACCGCAGACCACGACCTGCGTGCGCAAATCAAGCGCGTCAGGGCTGCGAAACATCAGCTCGGGCTGATACGGATGAACGGTGAGGGCACTTTCGCCCAGCAAAGCCACAAACACCCGGCCTGCACCTGCATGCAGCGCCGCACTGGCCGCCAGCAACGCTGCGCCTGCCATGTGGCTGCTGGGTGTTGATTCGCCGCCCAGAACGGCAACATCACCATAGCTGCCTTTGTGTGCGCTATGCAGGCGCTGCGGTGTTACCACGCTCTCTGCGCCCAGCAGCCAGGCACTGGGTGGCTCTGTGGCAGTCACCTCTAGGCCCAAGTTGTCAAACCACACCTCGCCAGCACTGTCACGACCTTCAAATGTGAATATACCGGGCTTCAAGGTCAATAATGAGAGGGTAAATCGTGCATTTGACCAATGAAAACGAGTGCAACCAGCTCCTGATTTTATAGCTAATGACTGACCTGTGTCAGCATTCAAACCCGTCGGTACATCGACTGCCAGGCATGGGGCAGGGTTGTCATGCATCACTTGCAGCCATTGCAGGATGCGTGCGGTGCCTTCCCGGTCAGGGTCAAGCGCAGCGCCAATGCCCAAGAGTGCATCAACGCACAGATCAAAATCTGGTGGGGGTTCGTCGCTGAAGGTCACGCCGGCAGCCACAGCGCGGCTGCGTGCCGCTTCGGCATCAGGCGGCAAGCCGTTTTTGCCGGCGCCCGTCCACGTCACCACGACCCGTTTACCCCACAGATGCAAATGCATCGCTGCTTCAAACCCATCACCGCCGTTGTTGCCCGGCCCGCAAGCGACCCAAATGCATTGGGCGTTCGGCGCAATGGCCAAGGCCAAACGTGCGACCGCCAAACCGGCCCGCTGCATCAGGGTGTGGGGCTGTAGAGCGCTGGCGGCTAGTTGCTCAATGCGGCGGGTGGCCGCCACACTAAAAAGCGGCTGGCTAAGTGCATTGGTGATTTTTTGCAGCACAGTCAGCGCCAATTTTTACGCGTCTGCGGGGATACGCAGCACCTGGCCTGGATAAATCTTGTCCGGGTGACTCAGCATGGGTTTGTTGGCTTCAAAAATTTGCGGGTATTTGTTGGGTGTGCCGTAATACTGCTTGCTGATTTTGGACAGGTTGTCACCGCTGACCACGATGTGCATTTGTGACTCTGGCTCCGGGTTGGAGACGGTCATCATGTCATTGACCGAGGCCACCGAAGCCACATTGCCGCAGCACAGCAACACTTTTTCTTTGGTTTCCTGGTCAGGCGCGACACCTGCCACTGTGACTGTTCCGGTGGATGCGTCAAAGCCAATGTCAAGGGCCTCGACGTTCAAATTCATGGTGCCAATGTAGGTGGCAATCGCTTCACCAGCGGCTTTGCTCAGGGCTTCGATGTTTTCAGGTGTAGGCGCGGCGGCAGCGGCTTCTTGTGCGGCCTTGGCTTCGCCTTTGCCAAAAAGCTTTTCGCCGGCTTCCTTGATAAAACTGAACATGCCCATGGTGATTCCAATCAAAAAATAAGTGCTCTGGCAACATGCCGGGCTAGTGTAGTGTTTCACTCTGTTTGAACTGTTTTTAGTCTGACCTTGGCGCGAATGACTTTCTCCAGAATGTCGCGAGCACTTGCGGTCCAGACGAAGGGCTTAGGATTCTCGTTGTGAGCGAGGACAAAGAGCTCGATG
>JANMIH010000340.1:0-3372 GCA_031375685.1 Polaromonas sp.
CCACCAGCGTGGAGCCGCGCACGGTGCGGGCGTACTGCACCCAGCCCGTCAGCGAAATCGACACGATCAGCACGCCAAAGGCCAGCGATTCGTGCGCATTAGGGAACATCGCACGGCCCACGCCCGCTATCAACAGGGCAACCAGAATCGACGGGAAGCTGAGCATGACATCGCACAGGCGCATTAAAAAACTGTCCAGCCAGCCACCCAGAAAGCCCGCCAGCAAACCCATCACCACACCAAAGGCAACCGAGATCAGTACCGAAGCAAACCCCACCGCCAGCGAGATGCGGGCGCCGTACATGAGGGTTGACAAAATGTCGCGGCCCTGGTCATCAGTGCCGAGCAAAAACGCGCGATTGCCTTCAGCCTGCCACGCCGGCGGCAGGCGGGCGTTGGACAATTCGAGCGTCGTCAGGTCAAACGGGTTGTGCGGGGCAATAAAGCCCGCAAAAATGGCGCAAAACAGACAAATGAAAGCCACCACCGCAGCGGCAATCGCCATCGGTGACGTTTTAAAGCTGTAGCCGACGTCGGTGTCAAGCCAGCGGATGATGAGGTTGGTCATAAATCGGGTTCGGGTGTCATTCACCGCAGAGGCGCAGAGTACGCAGAGAGCCGCAGAGCGATATAAGCCAATTTCTTTGCATGTCTCTGCGTTCTCTGCGCCTCTGCGGTTAAGTGTTTTTGGGCTTCAGCCTTACTTCACGCTCATCCATTTAAACGGCATGAAGTTGTCAGCCAGTTGCACCAGGTCAACTTTTTTGCTGACGCCCCAGGCCAGTGCCTGCTGGTGCAGCGGCAGGTGGCCAATATCGTCGGTGTGCAGCTTGAAGGCTTCAGCAATGAAGGCCTGGCGCTTGGGCTTGTCGGTCTCAGACTGGATTTTGGCAATCAGCTCGTCAACCTTTGGATTGCAATAGGCGCCGAGGTTGAACTGGCCTGAACCCTTGTCATCCACGCAGCGCATCAGGCCATTCAGGGCATTGTGCGAATCGTAAGTGCCCGGTGTCCAGCCCAGCATGTAAAAGCTGGTGTCGCGGCGCAAGATTTTCGGGAAGTAGGTGCCCTTGGTTTCGGCCTGCAAATTGATCTTGACGTTGATGCGCGACAGGTTGGCGGCCACGGCCTGGCAAATCTCGCCGTCGTTCACATAGCGGTCGTTCGGGCAGTTCATGGTGACTTCAAAGCCCGCGCCGTAACCTGCGTCTGCCATCAGCTTTTTGGCGGCTTCCACATCAAATGCCAGGCGCTTGTTGGCGTTGGCGTCAAAGCCGTTGATGCCGGGGCCGACCATCAGCGCTGTCGGGTTGGCGGCGCCGCGCATCACTACTCGCTTGATGCCTTCAATGTCGATGGCCTGATAAAAAGCCTGGCGCACGCGCTTGTCTTTGAAAGGGTTTTTGCCCTTCACGCTGGAATACAGCAGCTCGTCGCGCTTTTGGTCCATGCCCAAAAAGATGGTGCGCAGCTCCGGGCCCGTCAGCGCTTTGGCATTGGCACTTGAATTGACGCGCGCAATGTCTTGCACTGGGACGGGCTCCATCACGTCAATCTCGCCAGAGATCAATGCCGCCACGCGGGTGGCGTCATTGGTGATCGGTGTGTAGACGACCTCGGTTACATTGCCGTCAATCTTGCCCCAATACGTTGCGCTGCGGGCAAAGGTGGTCTTGATGCCAGGCTGGCGCTCACGCACCCGGAAAGGGCCGGTGCCGTTGGCGCGGAAGGACGCAGCGTTTTCAACACCCTTTCGGCGGTCCACCGGCTTGCTGGCCTGGTTGGTTTCAGACCACTGCTTGCTCATGATGTAGAGCAGCGAGATCACGTCCGGCAAGATGGGGAACGGGCCTTTGGTTTCAATTTCGACCACAAAGTCATTGACCTTGCGCACTTCCTTGACGTCGTTGGTGTAGCTCTTCATGTCAGAGCCGTCACCCGATGCGCGTGCAAAACTGAACAGCACATCGTCCGCCGTGAAGGGTGAACCGTCATGAAACTTGACGCCTTTGCGCAGCTCAAAACGCCACACCGTGGGGCTTGGCTGGCTCCAGCTGGTGGCCAGGATGGGTGCCAGGCTCAAGTCCTTGTTGCGACCCACCAGCGGCTCGTAAACATTGCCTGTCACGCTCAGCTGCAAGGATTCGTTCAGCGAATGCGGGTCCAGCGACAGTGCATCGCCCTGGTTGCCAATGCGGATGGTTTTGGCGTTTGCGGCACCCATGGCAAGCATCGAACTAGCTACCAAAATAATAGCTGCTTGCGCCCGTATTGATTGGGCCAGAGTCGTTTTTTTAGGGTAATTTGACATGTTTTTCCTTTAAATCTGACGAAAAATAAAAATTTATGCCGCTAGCGGCATCGACTGCTCCACCAAACCTGCAAACAACGCTGCGCCCAGCGGCAACACCTCGTCATTGAAGTCATAGCGGCTGTTGTGCAAAAAGCAGCCGGGCTGACCCAAACCATCGCCCTGGCCAAGCCGCAGGTAGGCACCGGGCTTGGCCTGCAACATGAATGAAAAGTCTTCAGCACCCATGCTCGGCACGATGTCGCGCACCACGTTGTCTTCGCCCACCAGCATGGCGGCTATGTCGGCTGCAAACATCGCCTCGACCGGCGTGTTGATGGTGGCGGGGTAAATGCGCTCGTAGTTCATGGTCGCCGTTGCGCCAAAGGCCTCGGCGACAGAGGCGATCAGTGTGTGCAGCCGCTTTTCAATCATGTCCTGTACGTCGGGGCTGAAGGTGCGCACCGTGCCGACCAGCGTTGCCGTACCGGGTATGACGCTCATGGCCCCCAGGTCGCCTGCGTTCATGGCGCAAATGCTGACCACAGCGCTGTCTTGCGGCTTGACGTTGCGGCTGACGATGCTTTGCGCCGCCGTGATGATGTGCGCCGCCACCAGCACCGGGTCAACCGCCATGTAGGGGTGCGCCCCGTGGCCACCCTTGCCTGTGATGGTGATGGTGATGCGGTCCGCCGCCGCCATCATGGGGCCACGGTTGATGCCCACCGTGCCTGCGGGCATGGACGGCCAGTTGTGCATGGCATACGCCGCTTGTACCGGAAAGCGGTCAAACAAACCGTCTTCTATCATGGCCTTGGCACCGGCGTAGCCTTCTTCACCGGGCTGGAATATCAGCACCGCTGTGCCGTCAAAATTGCGTGTTTCAGCCAGGTAGCGCGCTGCGCCCACCAGCATGGTGGTGTGGCCGTCGTGGCCGCAGGCGTGCATTTTGCCGGGTTGAGCGGACTTCCAGCCAAAGGCGTTGTGCTCGGTCAGCGGCAGCGCGTCCATGTCAGCCCTTAAGCCGATCATTGGGCCAATCATGTTGCTGGATTTTCCTTTTCCGCGAATGATCCCAACCA
>JANMIH010000358.1:0-2608 GCA_031375685.1 Polaromonas sp.
GCGGGCACGACGAGGCGGGCTTGCTAGCCTTTGGTGCCTGTCGTTTTAATGGAGGTCTGAATGACATTCATGGCGCTATTGTAATCAGCCCAAGGCCTTGACGACTGCGGCACCCATTTCAGCTGTGCCGACCCTGGTCATGCCTTCGCTGTAGATATCCGGCGTCCGCAAGCCCTGCGTCAACACAGCATCCACCGCTTTTTCAATCCGTGCAGCTGCTTCCGGCTGGTTCAGGCTGAATCGCAGCATCATGGCCGCGCTCAAAATTGTCGCCAACGGATTGGCCACGCCTTTGCCTGCAATGTCAGGTGCGCTGCCGTGGCTGGGTTCGTACAGGCCCTGGTTTTTCGCGTTCAGGCTGGCAGATGGCAACATGCCGATGCTGCCCGTCAGCATGGCGGCCGCGTCGCTCAAGATGTCGCCAAACATGTTGCCTGTGACCACCACGTCAAACTTTTTCGGCGCCTTGACCAGCTGCATCGCCGCATTGTCGACGTACATGTGGTCCAGCGCCACGTCGGGGTATTGCAGGCCAATCTCGGTCACCACGTCTTTCCAGAGCTGAAAGGTCTCCAGCACGTTGGCTTTGTCAACGCTGGTGACCCGCTTGCCCCGCTTGCGGGCTGCCTGGAAGGCGACGTGTGCAATCCGCTCAATTTCAGGCCGCGAATAACGCATGGTGTCAAACGCTTCCTCGCTGCCGGGGAAGTGTCCGTCAACAGCGACACGTCTGCCGCGCGGTTGGCCAAAGTAGATGTCACCCGTCAGCTCGCGGATGATGAGAATATCAAGCCCGCTGACGAGTTCACGCTTCAGGCTGGATGCATCGACAAGTTGCGGGTAGCAAATGGCCGGACGAAAGTTGGCAAACAGGCCGAGATTTTTACGCAGACCCAAAATGGCCTGCTCGGGTCGCAAGGGACGGTCAAGTTTGTCGTACTTCCAGTCGCCGACAGCCCCGAACAAAACGGCGTCAGCTTCTTTGGCAAGTTTGAGCGTTGCATCGGGCAGCGGATGGCCAAAAGCCTCATAAGCCGCGCCGCCAACCAGTGCGTTTTCCGTTTCAAACTTCAGGTCTAAAACGTTTAAAACCTTAACGGCTTCTGAGACGATTTCAGTGCCGATGCCGTCACCGGGCAGGATTGCGATTTTCATATGAAGGGCCTAAAAAATGGAAAGAGTAGGTAGCTGCTAAACGCCCAGCTAACAAAAAAGACTGATAAATCTAGCCAAAATAACCATGAAGGCTTTTGATAGCCCTCACGATATTCCAATGTGTCAGTTCCGTCGCGTTGAAATTGCTCCGCTGGGCTGGATAGTTTTCCGGATTCCAAGAAGTCTTTTAAAGATTTGTAGGCTTGCTCAAACAAGTTTTGAGCAAGCCTACTCAGCTGATTTAGGTCTATCAATGATCCGTCAACCAAGCTAACCACCTTAGTACCGTTTATATCGGCGACACCGGTAATCTGTAGCCCTAAATATCGTAAGTGCGGCCTCCACGGCGCTGCAGCGCGCAAATTTACTTTTCCATCTGAAATAAAAAGTACATATCCATTCAAAGCATTCATTTTTGAAGGATTTCGCCATGCTGAAATCTCTAAGCTTAAAAAGACTGCGACGGGAAATAGCAAAACCAAAACTCCGAGTCCTAGTTTGATAAACAGCACATATCCCAAAAGCACCGATAGCAAGCCTGTTATGAATTGCATAACTACGTGACTTGAAACGTTAGTTGCGGTAAGTTGGTTAGTCCTGTGACTTGGGTAAAAAAGAAAGCGTGGATTGACCATTAGTAATACTTATGTAAATTACTATTATTTTTATAGCTGCTCGCACATGTATTCATTGGGCTACAGCATCATTTAATGGGTTAAAACAGGCCAAAAAGGGGGGCAGGCCAATCAGACGGCAATCGTATGGTTCAACCACGGCTTAATCGCCAAACGCTCCGCCTCAAAAGCCTTGATTTTGTCGCTGTGCCGCAGCGTCAAGCCAATGTCGTCCAGCCCGATGATCAGGCAGTATTTGCGAAACACCTCAACTTCAAATGGGATCTCTTGACCCTGCGGTTTCACAATCACCTGCCGCTCCAAATCAATCGTCAGCTTGTAGCCGGGGAAGGCCAGAGCTTCGTCAAACAGCGCCGCCACTTGCGCCTCTGGCAACACGATGGGTAGCAGGCCATTTTTAAAGCTGTTGTTGAAAAAAATGTCGGCATAGCTTGGCGCAATGATGGCGCGAAAGCCGTACTGGTCCAGCGCCCAGGGCGCATGTTCACGCGACGAGCCGCAGCCAAAGTTTTTACGTGCCAGCAGCACCGAAGCGCCTTTGTAGCGCGGCTGGTTCAGCACAAAGTTCGGGTTGGGCTTGCGGCTGGCGGGGTCTTGACCCGGCTCGCCCGGGTCCAGGTAGCGCCACGCGTCAAACAGGTTGGGGCCGAATCCAGTTTTACGAATCGACTTTAAAAACTGCTTGGGGATGATCGCGTCGGTATCAACGTTCTCGCGGTCCATGGAGCGACTAGGCCGGTATGTAGGGTGAATTTTTGCATGATGGTTAATTAAACGAATCTTCTGACATCGACAAAATGACCATGCACCGCAGCAGC
>JANMIH010000375.1:0-4033 GCA_031375685.1 Polaromonas sp.
CTCAAACAAATCAGCCGCACTGGCATAGCTGGCAATATGCCCGCCCAGCTCGCTGGAGCCGCCTGTTTCAGCCTGATTGGCGCGCACCACCATCGCCAGAGCGTTCCATCGCATCAGCGCGGCAATGCGCTCCTCAATCGCCAAATCGCCCGGGAAAACCGGCTGCTCGTCCACATGAATGCTGTTGACGTATGGCGTACACAACTCGGGCTGCCAGCCAATGCGCTGGTTGCGTGCGCTGCGGGTTAAGGCGTTGAGCAACTGCCGCGCTCGCGATGGCCCTTGGGTTGATACCAGCGCGTCAAATGCTTCCAGCCATTCGGCGGTTTCTTGTGGGTCCGGGTCGGCGCTGAGGTGTTGATGATTGATGTTCATATCTTCACAACTTTACTCAAAACCGTGCCAAAGGTGCTGCTGTAATAGCAAGTCGCATGGGCTTACGCAGCATAAAATGCCTTAACAACTAAATTTAAAAGAACATGCAGCTGGATTCAACCGATTTAAAGATTCTTGACGAATTGCAGCGCGATGGTGCGTTGTCCAATGTTGAACTGGCCAAACGTGTGCATTTAAGCCCGTCCCCCTGCCTGGCACGTGTCAAAGCGCTGGAGGCGGCCAAGGTGATTGACCGCTACGTGGCCATTGCCAACGCCGCAGCACTCGGGCTGGGTTTGAGTGTCTTCATCTCCATCAGTCTGCGCAGCCAGAGTAAAGATGCGCTGGCTGAATTTGAGCGCTGCATCGTCGAGCACGACGAGGTGATGGAGTGCTATTTGATGACCGGCGACAGCGACTATCTGATTCGCGTGGCGGTGGCCGACATCGGTGCGCTGGAGAAATTTATTTTGAACCAGCTCACGCCGATTGCCGGCATTGAAAAAATACGCTCCAGCTTTGCCCTCAAGCAGGTGCGTTACAAGACGGCGTTGCCGCTGCCTTCATTAAACCTCTATAGACTGTCACCTCTGAATTAATTCTTATAAAGGTACAAAGCGATGGAAAAAATTCTCGCCAGTGTTGGGTCATTGCTTTACGGCATGCGCTTCATGATGCTGTTTTTTTATGTGGGCTTGGTGGGCATTATTTTCGGCATTCTGGGCAAATTTTTGTTTGAGAGCTACAAGCTGATGATGACGCTGCTGTATGGAAATCTGGAAAAGATTGACCTCATCATCAAGGTGCTGGAGCTGGTCGACATGACCATGGTGGCGCAGCTGGTGTGGGTGGTGGCGCTGGCGGGTGTGTCGCTGTTTGTGACCACCGGCCACTTTGATGCCAAAGACATGAAAAAGCCCGACTGGCTGGACCATGTCAACACCTACAACCTCAAGCTCAAGCTGGCCTTTGCGATTATTTCGATTTCAGGCGTTCACGCGCTCAAAACTTATCTCAGCGGTGACCTGACGCTGGAAAACATCCAGATCGTGACCATGGTGGCTGTGATTCACTTCACCTTTGTGTTGTCAGCCATCGGCATTTCGTTTGCTGAGCGACTGACACGAGACAAAGAATAAAGCCCACGTTAAAAATATCAGACACGACAAGCGCATGTCGTGTCTGGTGATGGCCAGCCTTACTGCGGCTCAATCTTTGCGTCGGCAATCGCCTTGGCCCACTTGGCGGTTTCCAGCTTACTGCGCTGTGCCAGAGCTTCTGGCGTGCCTGGCTCGACGGCAAAGCCGTTAACGGCAAACTTTTCCTGAATGTCTTTGCTTTGCGCCGCAGCGTTGATGGCCTGGTTGAGTTTCGTCACAATGTCTGGCGGCGTGCCTGCGGGCGCGAACATCGCGAAGTAGGCGATCAGCTCGTAGTCCTTCAAACCCAACGCTTCATTGACGGTGGGCAGTTCGGGGATGGCTGGTGAGCGCTTGGTCGATGTGACAGCCAGGCCGCGAATCTTGCCGCCTTTGACCTGCGGCAGCATGACGGCAAAGTCAGCTGAAAACAGCATGACTTGCCCGCCAATCAGGTCGGTCATGGCTGCTGGGCCGCTTTTGTAGGGCACGCTGGTGAACTGCATACCCGTCATGCTGGCCAGCATTTCAGACGACACCAGTTGCGACGTGCTGGCGCTGGCGGCCGTGATCAAACCTGGCTTGGACTTGCCCAGTGTGACCAGCTCGCGCAGGGTTTTGGCCGGCACGTCGTTGTTCACAGCAATGATCAGTGGTACTGAGCCCATGTAACCCAACGGCGCAAAGGCGGTGTCCTGGTCGTAAGGCAGCTTTTTCATCAGGCTTTTCAGCGCTGCGTTGGTGCTGTTGGTACCAATCAAAATCGTGTAGCCGTCAGCCGGGGCTTTGGCCACGGCGTCCGCACCCAACATGCCGTTCACGCCGGGCTTGTTCTCAACCACGATGGTCTGGCCGAGTGTTTCGCTCATCTTGGCGGCAAAGGCGCGGCCAATCTGGTCCGTGGCGCTGCCTGCGGCAAACGGCACGATGGCCTTGATGGGTTTGTTGGGGTAGGCCTGGCCGAAAGCCGTGAATGACACAGTGGTTAAAGCTGCAATCAGTAGCAGTTTGAATTTCATGAGTTGTCTCCTGGTAAAAGTTATTCGAAAATCTAAGCTCAAAAAAGTGTCATGTCTATCGTCATACTGAGGACGGCGGACCCCAAACACTTGCCATGGGCGTCCAGGCACAGCGAGCGGGTCACGCCGCCGCCCAGCGCGTCGTGCAGCACGAAGTTTAAAGCCCCCAGCTGGGGCAGGACGTAGCGCTCGACATCGCCTTTGACGATGCCCGTGTAATGCCCTTTCACACGCTCGGCGGTGACGGCTCTTTCGATGGCTGCAAAGTGTTGGATGTCATAGGCAATCACCGACAGGGTCGAGCGGTTGCCTTTGTCACCGGCGCGTGAATAGGCGATGTCTCTTAACAGCACTTTGTTCACCATTCAAACCTCCAGCAAAGTAACGGATGTTTGCACCCACTCGCGCGGGATCAATACAGAGGCGGCCGCAATCACCTCGCGCACCGACTGCGTCACGCCGCCGCCGCTGGCCGGGCCGTTCAGGTACAGGGCTTCGACTTAATGGGCGACGCGTTCAGCATCAAGACGGGTTGCAACGCGCATCGCCACGCGGGCCCGGACTTCATAGGGCGTTTGGTCTGCGCCCAGCGCGGCGCCGTGGATGGCGTTCACGCCGATTAACTCAAAGCGGCTGTCCAATGCTTCAACACCCGCCAAGCGTTCTTGGACCACATCCAGCGCCAACTGCCCACGCGCCACTGCGCCCAGGCCTGCATAGGAGATTTGCCCTTCGCCAATAAAGCCATCACGGTGGCCAACGGTGACTTTCAAGCTGTCGGGGCGCGGGTGACCGGTTGCACCGCTGACCTGAACCAGCTCGGGGCCCACTTGCATCAGCGTGACGTTTGAAAAGTCGGCCACCACATCGGGCTGCAGGTAAGCGGCCGGGTTTTCAATTTCATACAGCAGCTGCGACGCGCAGGTTTGCACCGTCACGCAGCCGCCCGAGCCTGTGACTTTGGTGATCACCGCGCTGCCGTCGCTTGCTACCTCCGCCAGCGGAAAGCCCAACCTGGCCAGGTCGGGTACATCGCGGTAGCCAGGGTCAGCAAAGTACCCGCCGGTGACTTGCCCGGCGCACTCGAGCAAATGCCCGACCAGCGTGCCTTTGCCCAAAATGTCCCAATCCGTCATCGCCCAGCCGAATTCATGAATCAAAGGCACTAAAAAAAGCGCCGGGTCAGCTACACGCCCGCTAATGACGACATCCGCACCTTGGGCTAGCGCGGAAACAATACCTTCAACCCCGATATAGGCGTTGGCTGAAATGACCGCGTCCGCAAGTGATGGAAGCGTTTGAGTGCTTTCCATCAGCGGCAAGTCCTTGCCGCGAATCTGCGCCAACACATCGTCGCCCAACACCACAGCGACTTTGAGTTGTTGAATGCCCAGCTCGCGTGCAATACGAACCACTTCATGCCCCGCCGCTAACGGATTCGCTGCACCCATGTTGCTGATGATCTTCACACCTTGCGCCACACAGACCGGCAGCACGGCC
>JANMIH010000383.1:0-8277 GCA_031375685.1 Polaromonas sp.
CGCATGGTCGGCTCGCAAGATTACCTGACCAAACCCTTTACCAAAGATCAACTGCTGCAAACAGTCACCGAGCTAGGCAGCGCCAAACATGGAGTAACGCAATGACAATCAAGAAAATCCTGGTCGTGGACGATTCAAAAACTGAATTGATGTTCATGACCGACTTGTTAGGCAAGAAAGGTTTCAGTGTGAAGACCGCCGAGAACGCCGAAGACGCCTTTCGTCGCCTGGCTGAAGATAAACCCGACCTGATTTTGATGGACGTGGTGATGCCGGGTCAAAATGGTTTTCAATTAACTCGCGCCATTTCACGCGACCCGCTTTACTCAGATATCCCGATCTTCATGTGTACCAGTAAAAACCAGGAAACCGACCGCGTTTGGGGAATGCGTCAGGGCGCGCGTGACTACATCACCAAACCAGTCAACGCTGAAGAGTTGATGGCCAAAATCAGCGCCTTGGGCTAAAGCCCAAGCCCTCATTCAATCACTGACACATGGCGAACAGACAAGCAATTCGAGAACTTCAAACCCGTCTGGCGGACAGGCTTCAGATCGCACGTACCCAGGGTGTGGCGCCCTCGTGGCTGGCAGTAGAGGCCAGCGGGAAAAAGTATTTGTTCCCCATGAAGCAAGCCGGCGAGATTTTCCCTTGGGTAGCGACACAGGCCGTGCCTTATACGCAACGCTGGTTTTTAGGTGTAGCCAACTTACGCGGCGGCTTGTTTGGCGTGGTGGATCTGGCCAGTTATGTGTCTGGCCAAAGCGTCACCGCGAAGACCGAGTTCGCAATGAAAGAGTCACGTCTGGTCGCGCTGAACAGCGCGCTGGACATCAATTGCGCCTTGCTGATTGACCGCCTGGCCGGTCTGCGCAATCAGGAGTCATTCATTGACTTTGCTGATAAAGCGCCCGATGCACCCGATTTTTTTGGCAACCAGTACATCGATCAGTCGGGTCAGTCCTGGCAAGAAATCAATCTTCAGTTGCTGGCTCAACGAGCGCACTTTTTGACCATCAGCGCATAGCGCCTACAAGTTTTTCCAGAGGGCTCATCATGTCGTTAATCGAAAAAATCCAAAACCTGTCCAAACCCAAACCCAAAAACAAGCCGCCAGAAGACAGCATGGACATGGCTTCTGTCGGCATGCCAGTGGATCCGTTTGCAACTGGTGCGATGAACGCTGCGGGTGCTGGTCAGTCATCAGAGGCCACCGACAAGATGATGGCCAAGCGAGCCGAAGCTGAGAATGAACCTTTCGCGCCGAGCATGATGTCCAATGAACAGACGCCTGTGGTTCCTGAGGCCAACCCTGACCTCCTCACGCTACCGATTCTGGGTAGCAAAACCATTGCGCAACATCAGCGAACATTGCTGTTGATGCTGGGTTTGTCGGTGCTTGTGCTGGCTGTGGTGGCTTACCGGGCACTGAATCAGGCTGACACCATCACGCGCCAAATTACCGCAACAGGTGATTCGTTGATGCAGTCACAACGTCTGGCCAAATCAGTCTCTCAGGCTTTGGTGGGTAGTGCCCAGGCATTCCCTGACGTGAAGGAAAGCGCTTCAGTGCTGGCCAAATCAGTGCGCGCCTTGAAGTCCGGTGACGAAAGCATCAATGTGGCGGCAGTTGAGGGTGACCTGCAGTCTGACGCTGAAAAAGTGATGCCGCTGATGGAACGTGCCGAGAAAAATGCGGCAACCGTCATGAGCCAGCAGGCCATTTTGACCCAGGTGGGTGCAGCGCTGCGTACCATTAACCGCCAGTCATCAGACCTGCTTGAAATTGCTGAAACCGTTTCGTCTCTCAAGCTTCAGCAAAATGCGGCGCCTGCTGAAATTTCTGCATCCGGCCAGCTGGTGATGTTGACACAGCGCATTGGTAAATCTGCCAACGAGTTTTTGACTATGGAGGGTGTGAGCCCGGAGGCTGTGTTCTTGCTGGGTAAAGATTTGAACTCCTTCAAGGAAATTGCCCAAGGCTTGCAGGAAGGCAGACCCGAGTTGCGACTGGCTGGCTCCAAAGATCCGCAAACCCGCGAGCAGCTGGACGCACTCATGGCGCTGTACGAGCAGACACGTGTTCAGGCCGGTGCCATTTTGGGTAACTTGCAGGGCTTGGTGTCAGCGCGCGAAGCGCAAGCGTCCATCATTGCAGACAGTGAGCCGCTGCGCCGAACCCTTGAAGAGCTGCAAGGACGGCTGACATCGCAATCAGGCCTGGGCACGGGCTCAGTTGCGGCGCTGATCGCTGCGGCCTTGTTTGGTCTGCTTTGCGCTGTGGGTATTGCGCGTATTCAGCTGCAAGACAGTCGCCAGCGCCAGGGTATTGCTGAAAAGCAGCAGCGTGAAGCGCGTGGACTGGAGCAGGATGCCAAGCGCGTCAACGACGCCACCCAGGCCGCCATTTTGCGATTGATGAATGAGTTGCAAACAGTCGCTGAGGGCGATTTGACGACAGAGGCGACTGTTACAGAAGACATTACCGGTGCTATTGCAGATTCGGTCAACTACACGGTTGAAGAGTTGCGCCAGCTGGTAGGCAACGTACAGAGCACGGCAGCGCGGGTTGCGCAAACCACGGCTCAGGTTGAAAGCACATCAACAGAACTGCTGGCAGCAACCACAGAGCAGTTGCGCGAGATCCGTGAAACGGGTCAGTCGGTGCTCGACATGGCATCTCGAATCAACGACGTGTCAACCCAGGCGCAAGAATCATCCCAGGTGGCTCGTCAGTCACTGACGGCTGCCGAGTCAGGCTTGCAGGCTGTGCAGAACGCCATCGGCGGTATGAACTCGATTCGTGACCAGATTCAGGAAACCTCCAAACGAATCAAGCGGCTGGGTGAGTCGTCGCAAGAGATTGGCGAGATTACCGAGCTGATTTCAGACATTACCGAGCAGACCAACGTATTGGCGCTGAACGCCGCTATTCAGGCGGCGTCAGCAGGTGAAGCGGGGCGAGGCTTCTCGGTGGTTGCTGAGGAGGTGCAGCGACTGGCTGAACGGTCTGGTGATGCGACCCGGCAGATTTCGGCGCTGGTCAAGGCGATTCAAACCGATACACAGGATGCGGTAGCCGCTATGGAGCGCTCCACGCAGGGTGTGGTCGAAGGAGCCAAACTGTCTGACAGCGCTGGTACTGCTCTGTCAGAAATTGACAGTGTGTCACGCAGGTTAGCTGAACTGATTGAGCAGATTTCAAAATCTGCGACGCGTGAGGCTGCATCTGCCAATGTGGTGGCTGACAACATCCAGCACATTTTTGCGGTGACTGAGCAAACCGGAGAAGGTACACGCTCCACTGCCACCCAAGTGCGCGAACTGTCACGCATGGCTGAAGAGCTGCGTCAGTCAGTGTCACGGTTCAAGATTGCTTGACCTCTGTAGTTCCTTTTTTGAGATCACCGTTTTTCTGAACCGGCCCATTATTTATGCAAGCCCATGACCTGACTCCAACCGCTGCTGATATTGATGTCGGTGTCAATGATCTGGGTCCGTTGGCCTGGGTACTTGATGAGCTGCGCAAATCGCTCGACGGCTCAGCCAAGGCGCTCAAGCGTTTCGTCCGGGAAGCTGAAACCGCCAAAGGTTCCGACCTGGCTGCGCTGGATGCCAGCCAACTGCGTATTGCGCGCCAGCAACTGCATCAGGCTGTGGGTGCGCTGGAGATGGTGGGACTGGCTGGCCCTGCAATGGTGCTCCGGGCGATGGAGGCGGCCGTTCAGAAGTTTGTTCAAAAGCCCGAGCAATGCAGCCAGGAAGCGACGACCAGAATTGAAAATGCCAGCTTCGCTTTGACTGAATACCTGGAAGGCGTGCTGGCTGACAAGCCTGTGTCTCCCGTGTCACTTTTTCCTCAGTATCGCCAAGTTCAGGAACTGGTCAAAGCTGACCGCATTCACCCTGCCGACTTGTGGCCGATGGACTGGCGCTGGCTGGAGCCCGAACTGAGCGCCATGCCAGAGCCGCGCAATTACGACACCCAATCGCGAACGACTTTCGACAAGTTGGTGTTGCAAATCATGAAGGGTCAGGCACCTTTGGCCGCAGCAGGTCTGCAGGATTTGAGCCTTGGGTTTTCGGCTCGACAGGCAGACCGTCAGCCCAGAATTTTCTGGAAAATTGCTGCTGCTTATTTTGAGGCGCTGCAGCATGGCCTGTTGCCTTCAGACATTTATGTGCGACGTGCTTCGTCGCGCGTGTTATTGCAATATGCCAGCTTGAGCAAGGGTGATGCGGGCATTTCTGATCGGCTGGCGCAAGACCTGCTTTTCTTTTGCTCTCAGGCTGGCGCATCATCAACGTCTGCGCCAGTTTTGTCAGCCGTGCGTGCTGCGTATGGTTTGGCACGTTTCAAAGCCGTGGATTACGAGGCAGTGCTGTTTGGCCGCTTCGATCCTGCTTTGCTGGCGCAAGCGCGCAAGCGGATTGTGTCTGCCAAAGAAACGTGGTCGGCACTGTCAGCTGGGGACGCCAACAAATTCAAGATGGTGGTTGACCAGTTCAGTCTGGTCACTGACTCGCTGGTCAAACTGCATCCATCAAGCGAGCCATTGGCTCATGCGTTGACCCGTGCCATTGATATGACGGCGCGTTCCGGTCAGTCACCACCGATTGAGCTGGCCATGGAAGTGGCCACTTCTGTGCTGTATCTTGAAGCTGCGTTTGACGATCTGGATCCCAGCGATGCGCAGCTTGCGGCACGTACAAAACATTTGGCCGAACGCCTCGAGACTGTCAAAAACGGCGGTGTCTTCCAGCCCCTCGAGTCGTGGATGGAAGACCTCTATCGCCGTGTCAGTGACAAACAGACCATGGGCAGTGTGGTGGGTGAGTTGCGGTTGTCGCTTGGCGAGCTTGAAAAATCCCTTGATATTTTCTTTCGCAACCCGAATGACAAACTGGTGCTCGCCAGCGTTCCCGGCCAGTTGGCACAGATGCGCGGCGTGCTATCGGTGCTGGGGCTGGACCAGGCTTCACAGGCTGTCATGCGAATGAAGGGCACCGTCGAGCAAATGCTGGAGACCGAAATTGACGAGCGACATGCTCGCACCGCAGGGACTTTCGATCAGTTGGGTAACAATTTGGGCGCGTTGAGCTTTTTGATTGACATGCTCAACTACCAGCCGGCACTGGCCAAAAAACTCTTTGTTTACGACGACGTCAAGGGCGAACTCAAACCGCTGATGGGTCGTGCCGAGAAATCCTCTCATACCGGTCCTACCCACGAAGCGCCGGGTCAAACCATCTCGCAGGAAGTGACCTCACTGGTGCAGGATGCCGGATCCGGGGCAACGGGCGACGCGCTCGGCATCAAGCTCAATACGCTGGCGACTCACGCTGCTTTGGCGGGTCAGCCGGTGTTGGCTCAAGCTGCACATGATGCTTCGCTGGCCGTGTCAGGGCATGACATTGAGGCCACCGCATCCGCACTGAACACACTTGCCACGACGGTTGCGCCTGCTGCTGTCAGCCTTGCCAGCCAGGTTGTGGAAGTTGACTTTGAAGAAGACGATTTGCGCGACATTTTTCTGGAAGAAGCCAGAGAAGTTGCCGGCAATGGTCTGAAAGCTGTACGCCTGTTGGGGACGGACCCCGGCGATATCAATCAGTTGACGGTTTTGCGGCGTGTTTTTCACACCCTCAAGGGCAGCTCTCGCATGGTGGGGCTCAATGAGTTTGGTGAAGCCGCTTGGTCCATGGAGCAGTTGTTTAACGGCTGGCTGGCAGATCAAAAACCAGCCAGTGATGATTTGCTGAGTTTGTCGGGCGACAGCCTGACTGGCTTTTCACGCTGGATCGAGGACATTGCGGCAAACAGTGACAGTGCATGGGTTGCGTCTGCATTTCGAACCAGTGCTGAGGCCATGACAACCGAAGGCCGACTCAGCCCGCTTGTTTTACCGCAGCCGTTGCAAGTTGCTGAGGTTGAACCTGCCAGCTCATCAACAGAAGCTGATGTTGACTTCGACTTTTTTGCGCTAGCCGATGCGCCTGCGCCCGAAGAGGCTGCCCTGGACGTATTGGCATCACCTGAGCCTGACATGCTCAGTATTGACGGCATCGACTTTGATAGCCTGTCAGCAATTTCAGGTATTCAACAGACGCCATCCGAAACTGTTAATGCTGCGATTGGCGAGCCTCATGAAATAGAAGCCCTGCAAAAGCAGCTTGAAGAATTTGAGACCCAGTCACTTGCCTTTGCCGATTCAGAAGCATTGCCATCAGGATTTGTTGATATTGTCGACATGTCTGCAGCTGACTTTCAGGCCGAATTCTTGACCCAGGAAGTCGCAACGCAAGTAACAAATGCATCGTCAGTACCCGTTCAGTCTGTCGCTGATTTTGAGTTGCCTGATCTGGACATTCAGGAGCCCGCCCTGACGCAGGAACTCGATGTGACGTCGGCAAAGGAAATGGATGGGTCTGAAAATACGAATCCTGTCGACGATGAGCAAGTCAAGGTCATTGGCGATTTGCGAATTGGTATCCCGCTGTACAACGTCTACCTCAATGAGGCTGACGAATGGTCGCGCCGGCTGCTGGCGGAGTTGTCGGAATGGGCGATGGAACGAAGCCTTCCTGTCGGTGACTCTGCGGTGGCGTTCGCCCATTCATTGGCGGGCAGTTCTGCGACGGTAGGTTTCAATTCACTGTCTGAAATTGCGCGCGCACTAGAAGATGGGTTGCAGCTGTCGCAAACGCATTATTCAAATGTTGCTGTAGCGCAGTATGCAGATGTGTTCGTCAATGCGGCTGAGGACATCAGGCGTCTGTTGCACCAGTTTGCGGCGGGTTTCCTGAAGGAGGCCGATCCGGCATTGCTGTCGCAACTGCGCGCATTGGAGTTTCCTGATGCGGATCCTGAAGCCGATTCGATGTCTGATGTCGCTGATCTGGACATGTACTTTGACATGCCCGGTTTGCTGGCGCAAGTGCCAGCTGAAGCCCCCAAAGCTGAACGTGCAGAGCCACTGGCAGAACTGAGGGTTGAGCCGACTGCTGCCGTCGATTTGCCTGTTATTTCCAGGGCTGCTCCTGTCTCAACTTCATTCGCAGCCGTTGCCGCAGTTGCCAGTTTCTCCGCACTCCGTGAGGCTGCTCCACAAAACGCGCCTGCGGTCAGAGCAACTTCGGTTGTCTTTCAAACGAATGACGTTGGCGGCGATGGCGATGGCGATGGCGATATTGATGCAGTTGACGCGATTGATGCCGAACTCTTCCCGATTTTTGACGAGGAAGCGACTGAACTGATGCCCGAATTGGGCGGCGCACTGCGCCAGTGGTCAGCCCGGCCAGATAACCGCGGCGCGCGTATGGAAGTGCTGCGTGCGTTGCATACCCTCAAAGGCAGCGCTCGGCTGGCGGGCGCGCTGCGCCTAGGTGAGATGGCACACAAGATCGAATCAGAGATTGAATTTCTGGGGACTGACGCTGCCGCCAGACAAGATTTTGCGCCCTTGCTGAACCGCTTCGATGCGATGCAGCATGAGCTGGATGTGCTGCGCCAGGCTGATGCAGTGCATGAAACTTCCAGCTCACCAACCGCGCCTGCGGCAACATCTGCGCCGGCCGTCTCCGAGTCTGACAGCACAAATGCGCCAACAGATGAGCTGCCTGACGTCTCGTCATTGACGCAAGACACCGTCGATGCCGCCGAACCCGCTGTTGCGCGTGCAGCGGTAGGCAAGGCCATGATTCCCGCGCCGCAAACCATGGCCATGCAACCGCTGCGGCAAGCGGCTACTGCCTCAATTCGCGTGCGCTCGCAGTTGCTGGACCGCATGGTGAATCAGGCGGGCGAGGTCATGATCACAAGGTCACGCCTGGAGGTTGAACTCAACCAATTGCGCGGCTCACTGGGCGACATGAGCGACAACTTGAACCGCTTGCGCCAGCACCTGCGGGACATTGAATTGCAGGCCGAAACCCAGATGCAGTCACGCCTGGCGCAAGCCAAAGAACTGCAAGCCGGTTTTGACCCATTGGAGTTTGATCGTTTCACCCGCGTGCAAGAGTTGACCCGCATGATGGCCGAGTCGGTCAACGACGTGGCGACAGTGCAGCGCACCTTGCAGCGAACGGTAGAGGCAACTGAAGACGATCTGGTGGCCCAAGCTCGCCAGACCCGTGAATTACAGCGTGATTTGCTCAAGACCCGCATGGTGGAGTTTGAGGGCATCTCTGACCGCCTCTACCGCGTGGTGCGACTGGCCTCCAAAGAAACTGGCAAGCAGGTCAAACTTGACTTGTTGGGCGCCACGATCGAGATGG
>JANMIH010000431.1:0-7062 GCA_031375685.1 Polaromonas sp.
GACCACGCCATGCGCCTGGGTGCCGAGAAAATCGCAACGGGCCACTACGCCCGCGTTCGCCAAAATGAATCAACGCAGCTTTTTGAGTTGCTCAAAGGCCTGGATCCGGCCAAAGACCAGAGCTATTTTCTGCACCGTCTGAACCAGACACAGTTGTCAAAAACGCTGTTTCCGGTGGGTGAACTCAAAAAAACCGAAGTGCGCCGCATTGCAGACGAGATTGGCCTGCCGAACGCCAAGAAAAAAGACTCGACCGGTATCTGCTTTATTGGCGAACGGCCGTTTCGTGATTTTTTAAACCAGTACATCGCCAAAGCGCCGGGGCTGATCAAAAGCGACACGGGACGGGTGGTGGGCGAGCATGTCGGCTTGAGCTTTTACACATTGGGTCAGCGCACGGGCCTGGGAATAGGCGGGGTGAAAGCCAAAGGTGCTGAGCTCAAAGCAATTCAGGCCAGCGGCCAGCGTGGGGCAGGCACACATGCGCCCTGGTTTGTCGCCCGCAAAGACATGGCCACCAACACCCTCTGGGCGGTGCAGGGCCACGACCACGCCTGGCTGCAATCCACCCAACTCAGCGCGCAAGATTGCAGCTGGGTCGCAGGCAACGCGCCCGCGCCAGCCCTTCTGGCCGCGAAAACGCGCTACCGCCAGGCTGACGCAGCTTGCCAATTGATGGCGACTGACAATGCCAACTGCGAGTTGGCGTTTGAAGAGCCCCAGTGGGCAGTTACCCCCGGCCAGTCGGCGGTTCTTTATGACGGCGAAGTTTGCCTGGGCGGTGGGGTCATCACTGCCAGCAATGTGCAGTATGAGGGTGCGCATTTTGTAAAAACCTGAGTAAAAACCAACCCAAAAGCATTAGTTGCTGCATTGCAACAAAATTCGTTTTCCTTGCTGTTCGCTCATGCCACATCGCAGCAGGCGCGCGGGTAGGTGCAAAATAGCGTTCCCCAAGCAACCCATTCCCGTTCTGATCAAAGACGGGAAGTTTTTGTGTCAAGTCAAAAATCATCCCTAGCCGCACTCACTCTGGGCGCCATTGGCGTCGTTTACGGTGACATTGGCACCAGCGTCCTGTACGCGGTCAAAGAAGTTTTCAACCACGGCCACGTCGCTGTCACACCTGAGAACGTCTACGGGTTGATGTCGATTTTCTTTTGGACCATGACAGTGATCGTGTCCATCAAGTACGTGGCCCTGGTGCTGCGGGCGGACAACAACGGTGAGGGTGGACTGATTGCCATGCTGGCGCTGGCGTCCAATGCGGTGAAAGACAAACCCAGGTTGCGGCGGTTTTTATTGGTCATCGGTATTTTTGGCACATCGCTGTTTTACGGCGATGGTGTCATCACCCCGGCCATATCGGTGCTGTCGGCAGTTGAAGGCCTGGAAGTGGTGTCGCCTGCTTTTGCCAAGGGCGTGATACCCATCACGCTGGTGATTTTGTTTGCTTTGTTTGCTGTGCAAAAAAAGGGCACGGCGGGCATTGGCAAGTTTTTTGGCCCCATCACGCTGATCTGGTTTTTGACCATCGCCCTGTTGGGCGTGTCGCAGATCATTCATCACCCAGAAATCCTGCAGGCCATCAGCCCGCACCATGCGGTCGGTTTCATGTGGGCCAATCCAGGAACGACTTTCATCATTTTGGGCGCGGTGGTGCTGTGCGTGACGGGTGCCGAGGCGCTGTACGCCGACCTGGGTCACTTTGGCAAACGCCCGATTCGCATTGCCTGGTTCACGGTGGTGATGCCGTGCCTGGTGCTGAATTATTTTGGCCAGGGCGCTTTGCTGCTTGAAGACCCGACTGCCGTCAAAAACCCGTTTTATTTGATGGCGCCCGATTGGGCGCTGCTGCCACTGGTGGGGCTGGCCACCGCTGCTACCGTGATTGCGTCACAAGCGCTGATCACCGGCGCTTTCAGCGTGACCAAACAGGCCATTCAAATGGGCTATCTGCCGCGCCTGCGCATTTTGCACACCAGCGTGCGCGACACCGGGCAAATTTACATGCCGTTCATCAACTGGGGGCTGTTTGTCGTCATCGTGTTGGCTGTTGTGTTGTTCCGCTCGTCCAGCAACCTGGCCGCTGCCTACGGCATTGCCGTGTGCATGGACATGCTGATCACCACGATTTTGACGTTTTTCGTAATTCGCTACGGCTGGAAGTACCCGCTCGGGCTGTGCCTGGCGGCGACCGGCGTGTTTTTTGTCATTGACTTTGCCTTTCTTGCGTCCAACCTTTTGAAACTGTTCAACGGCGGCTGGTTCCCGCTGGTCATCGGCGGGGTGGTGTTCACATTGATGATGACCTGGAAGCAGGGCCGGCACATCCTGAACGAAAAAATGCGCACAGATGCCATTGATTTGCCCAGTTTTCTGGATGCGGTTTTCGTCAGCCCTCCAGCCCGGGTGGAGGGGACAGCCGTGTTTTTAACTGCGGAGCCCGGTACCGTACCCAACGCACTGCTGCACAACCTCAAACACAACAAGGTGCTGCATGCGCAAAACCTGTTTGTCACGGTTCGCAACCATGAAATGCCGTGGATTGGCATGAACAAGCGGCTGGAGATCGAATCGCTAGGTCACGACTGCTGGCAGGTCATTGTCAACTACGGTTTTAAAAACGACCCTGACTTGCCCAAGGCCTTGCAACAAATCAAGGGGCGCGGCTGTGAGCTGGAGGCCATGACCACCAGCTACTTCTTGTCTCGCGATGTGATTGTGCCGACCATTGGTGGCGGCATGGCGGTGTGGCGCGAAAAGCTGTTTGCCCAGATGCACCACAACGCCAGCGGCGCAGCCGACTTTTTGAACGTGCCGAACAACGCGGTCGTTGAGCTGGGTAGCAAGATCGAAATCTAGAGTTTCGTCGCAACGCCGCATGTCATTTTTCAAGGATCTCAATGCCAGTGCGTTCACTGCTGGCTTCGTCGCGGTGCTGGTCGGCTTCACCTCCTCCGTCGCGATTGTGTTTCAGGCTGCGTTGGCCTTTAACGCCACGCCAGCGCAAATCGCCTCGTGGATGTGGGCGCTGGGCATTGGCATGGGGCTGTGCACCGTGCTGCCTTCGCTTTACTACAAAAAACCAATCATGGTGGCCTGGTCTACACCCGGCGCGGCGGTGCTGGCCACGGCGGGTATCGCGGGCGGTTTCAGCATGGCCGAGGCGGTCGGCGCGTTTATGGTCAGTGCGGTGCTCATCACATTGTGCGGCGTGACCGGCTGGTTTGAAAAGGTCATGAACCGCATCCCAGTGGCCATTGCCTCAGCCCTGCTGGCAGGCGTGCTGGCGCGTTTTGGCATGCAGGGTTTTACAGCGGCGCAAACAGCGCTGCCACTGGTGCTGCTGATGCTGCTCTTCTACTTGCTTGGCAGACGATTCATACCGCGCTATGCGGTGGTTGCAACCTTGCTGGCAGGCATCGCGTTTGCAGCGCTCCATGGCCAGCTGTCCTTGTCGGCGGTCAGTTTTACCTTCACGCTGCCTGTGTTGGTGATGCCGCAGCTCACATTTGCTGCAGTGGTGAGTTTGGCGATTCCGCTGTTTGTGGTCACCATGGCGTCTCAAAATTTACCGGGTGTGGCGGCCATTCGCGCCACAGGTTATGAAGGGCAAATTCCGGTGTCCAAAGTCATCACACTGACGGGTATGGCAACTTTCGTGCTCGCGCCCTTCGGCAGCTTTGCCTTGAATTTGAGCGCCATCACCGCCGCCATCGTGATGGGCAAAGAGGCGCATCCAGACCCTGACAAGCGTTACACCGCTGCCGTCAGTTGCGGCTTGATCTATCTCGTGATCGGCGTGTTTGGCGCAGCGGTGACCAGCCTGTTAGCAGCTTTCCCCAAAGAGCTGGTGGCCGCCATTGCCGGGCTGGCACTGCTGGGCACCATCGGCGCGGGTCTGGCAGCGGCGGTCAAAGACGAGTCACACCGCGAGGCGGCGCTGATCACATTCCTGGTCACGCTGTCGGGCGTGGTGGTAGCGGGCGTCGGCTCAGCCTTCTGGGGCGTGGTGGCCGGCGCGCTGGCGCTGTTTGTACAACAATACGGGCAATCCAAAGCCAAACACTAAAAAATATTCAGCAAAGCCCACCATGCAAATCCTTTTCGTCGCCGACCCGCTAGAGTCTTTCAAGATTTACAAAGACACCACGTTTGTCATGATGCGTGAGCTGCAAAACCGCGGCCACACGCTGGCGGCGTGTGAGACCAAAGACATTCGCTGGCAGCGCGGTGAAAGCGTGACGGGTTTTGTGCGGGACATCGTTTTGACGGGCGAGCCTGATGTCTGGTTTAACGCCAAACAATCACACCCCAACGAACGTCCGCAAGCCTTGAGAGACTTCGACGCGGTGGTGATGCGCAAAGACCCACCGTTTGACAGTGAGTTTTTCTACAGCACGCACCTTCTGGAGCAAGCCGAGCGCGAGGGTGCCAAAGTATTCAACAAGCCGCGCGCCCTGCGTGACCACCCTGAAAAGCTGGCCATTCTGGAGTTCCCGCAGTTCATCGGCCCGACGCTGGTGACGCGGGACGCCAGCGACATCCAACGCTTTCATGCCGAGCACCAGGACATTATTTTGAAGCCGCTCGACGGCATGGGCGGCATGGGAATTTTCCGCGTCAAGGCCGACGGCCTGAACCTGGGCAGCATGATAGAGACGCTCAACAAGGACGGCGCGCAAAGCGTGATGGTGCAAAAGTTTCTGTCTGAGATCGTCAAAGGCGACAAGCGCATCCTGGTGATTGGCGGCAAGCCAGTGCCTTTCAGCCTGGCGCGCATTCCGCAGGGCACAGAAGTACGCGGCAACCTGGCTGTGGGCGGCAAAGGTGTGGCACAACCGCTGTCAGCGCATGACTATGAAATTGCAGATGCCATTGGCCCGGTGCTGGCAGCGCGCGGTCTGCTGCTGGCAGGCATTGATGTGATTGGCGACTGCGTGACCGAGATCAATGTCACCAGCCCAACGTGCTTTCAAGAGATTTTTGACCAGGCCGGTTTTGATGTGGCTGCCATGTTTGTGGATGCGCTGGAAGCGGCGCTATTGCAAACCTAAGCCGCAGACAAAGCGCCGCCAACAAACACCAGCAAAGCGCCCGACGCAAGGGATGTCCAGCTTTCAATGGTGGTGAGCGTTGCGCTGACCACAACCGCGACCTTGTCGCTGGGGCTGGTGTGGTCGGCAAAGTTAACGCTGACATCCTCGTCGCTCAAAGTCGCGTGTGCAAACGGGTGTTTGCGCTCCGCGTAATACAGGCGCTGTGAATCGGCTTTGGTCGATGCATGCGCCCACAACGCCTGGCCGTTGCTGAGCAAGAAATTGAACGTGCCATGCGGTGAGATCTGCGCCGCCAGCTCCCGCAATGTCAGCGTCAGCTCTGCCACGCTGGGCACATCGGCGTGAGATTTGGCCAGCTCTTGCATGATCCAGCAAAACGCGCGCTCGCTGTCCGTTGCACCCACTGGTTTGAAGTTGCCATGCAGGCGTGGGGCGAAATCCCCCAAGTCACCGTTGTGGGCAAACACCCAATAGCGGCCCCACAGCTCACGTACAAAGGGGTGGCAATTTTCAAGCGCCGCCCTGCCCTGCGTGGCCTTGCGGATGTGCGAGATGACGTTGCGGCTTTTGATCGGGTAGCGGCTGATCAGCTCGGCCACGGGCGACGAGCAGGCGCTTTGATGATCCACAAAGTGCCGCAAGCCCTTATCGCCTTTGCCAGCGTCATCTTCTTCGCCTTCAAAAAACGCAATACCCCAGCCATCCGCGTGGTGGTCGGTATGACCGCCGCGCTGGGCAAAGCCCCTGAAGCTGAAAGTCACATCGGTCGGAGCATTGCAGTTCATTCCCAACAACTGGCACATTCGTCAGGCTCGCGGTTCAGACCAGAGCTGACCGCCCGTTGCCCAATTGTCGCGCTTGATGTCGGTGATGATGATGTCCACCGACTCTGGCGCGCCGCCCAGGATTTCAACGCTGACGCGGGTGATCTCGGCAACGAGTTTTTTCTTTTGGTCGATGGTGCGGCCTTCCATCATTTCAACGTGGTAAGTGGGCATGGTTTTCCTTCAATTTGTTGCGCCATTGGCTGACGGGGATGTGCGACTACCTTCATCATAATCATCCGGTGCAAACCTTCTCCCACATGCCCACCCTGGCAGGCCGAGCCTACCGATGCCAATGCGGCAACCCAGTATTTTTCAGAAATAGCAAGTGCCTGGCCTGCGGCACACCGTTGGGTTACGACACGTCGCTTGCCGCTCTGATCCCGCTGATGCCAAGGCAGATCGCAGACACCTGGACGCCGTACCAGGCAGAGCCTGATGCTGCGCCTGGTCAAACCTACACACGTTGCGCCAACCTGACCACGCCGGCAACATGCAATTGGCTCGTGCCATTTGTTGACGGGCAGACGAGTCAACCGCTGTGCCAGGCCTGCCGACTGAACTGCACGATTCCTGACCTGAATGATGCGGCTCACCCGGACAACGGTGTGCTGTGGGGCCGTATTGAGCTGGCCAAGCGCCGCCTGTTTTCAAGCCTGCTGGCATTGGGCCTGCCAGTTGCGTCACTGACAGAAGACCCGGCGCGCGGCATCTCCTTTGATTTACTGCGCTCAGCCGACGGCGGCGCGCCCGTGGTGACAGGCCACAAAGCGGGGCTGATCACGCTGAATTTGCAGGGGGCCGACGATGCGGTGCGTGAGGCTGTGCGCCACGCCATGCGCGAGCCCTACCGCACGCTGCTGGGCCACTTCAGGCATGAAATTGGTCACTACTACTGGGACCGGCTGGTGCGTGGCACGGACTGGATGCAGGGCTTTCATTTACTGTTTGGCGATGAAACGCTGGACTACGCCGCCTGCCTGCAAAAAAATTACCTTCAGGGCCCGCCCGACCATTGGTGGCTGCGCTACGTCAGCGCCTACGCCAGCAGCCACCCCTGGGAAGACTGGGCCGAGTGCTGGGCGCACTACCTGCACATGCGCGACACCATTGACACAGCCGTCAGTCTGGGGCTGACCACCGAAAGCGCGCATCTTGAATTCACGGCCTTCACA
>JANMIH010000450.1:0-1538 GCA_031375685.1 Polaromonas sp.
CTTGCCATTTTTGTTGTATTTTTCTGCCCAGTCTGCAAAGGTCAACACCTCGGTAAATTGAGGCGCAAAGGTGGCGTCTGCCGTTAGAAAGTCGATGGTCAAACGTTCAAAATAAGTCCCTTTTTCGCGCTCGGTTTGGGCGGCCTGGCGGTAAGTTTGAAGGAGTTTGTGTAGTGGGTTCATGGGCGCTGGGTAAAAAAGGGTTAACCTGACTATAAAGGCAGCCCAGGTATATAAACATCGAATTGGACGCTTTTGGCTTGCGCTGCGCACTGGCCTACATGCCTGGGTTTAACATGGCAAGACCTGCACAAACAAGGCCAAAGTGGCAACGCATCGATTGATGCTTTAACACTTGGCTGCCCCTGAAATTACCGCGCCGCTCTTAATATTACTTTTCGGTATTTATTTGTCAAATTTCCGGAAACTCACACATCATGCGAACCCAAGTTGTCATCGTTGGCGCCGGCCCTGCGGGCCTCCTGCTCGGTGCCCTGCTGCACAAAGCAGGCATCAACAACGTCATCATCGAGCGCCAAAGTGCAGACTATGTTTTGGGCCGGATTCGCGCTGGCATTCTGGAGCAAGGCACGGTTGACATGTTGCATGGCGTCGGCGCTGGCCAGCGTCTGGCAACTGAAGGAGTAGTCCACCACGCCATCGAGCTGGTGTTTAAA
This sequence comes from Polaromonas sp., assembly GCA_031375685.1. GTDB lineage: Bacteria > Pseudomonadota > Gammaproteobacteria > Burkholderiales > Burkholderiaceae_C > Polaromonas. The sequence goes on from JANMIH010000450.1 coordinate 678, forward strand.
AACCAGCGCCACAGCATTGACGTGACGGGGCTGACAGGCGGCAAAGTCGTGACCGCGTATGGCCAGACTGAAGTCACGCATGACCTGATGAATGCGCGGCAAGCTGAGGGGCTGACAACGGTGTATGCTGCTGGTGATGTCAGCCTTCATGATTTCGATTCTGCTCAGCCCAAAGTACGCTACTTTAAAGACGGCCAGCAACATGAGCTGGCCTGCGACTTCATTGCCGGGTGCGATGGGTTTCACGGTGTGAGCCGGGCCAGCGTGCCGAAAACATCGATTCAGGAGTTTGAACGCATCTACCCATTCGGCTGGTTGGGTGTGTTGGCTGATGTGCCGCCGGTGTCGCCACACGCGATTGTTTATGGCAATCATGCGCGCGGGTTTTCGCTCTGTTCGATGCGCAGCTTAAGCCGCAGCCGCTACTACATTCAATGCCCCATGACTGACAAAATTGAGCAATGGAGCGACGCCGCCTTTTGGGGCGAGCTGCGCTTGCGGCTGGACCCTGAACTGGCCGAGCGCATCACCACCGGCCCGTCCATTGAAAAAAGCATTGCGCCGCTGCGCAGCTTTGTGGCTGAGCCGATGCGCTTTGGCCGTTTGTTTTTGGCAGGGGACGCAGCGCACATCGTGCCGCCCACCGGTGCCAAGGGGCTGAACCTGGCGGCGTCGGATGTGAAATATTTGTCGGATGCTTTCATCGATTTTTACCTTGAAAAATCAAGCGCGGGCATTGACGGTTACTCGCAACGCGCTCTGACCAGGATCTGGAAGGCCGAGCGCTTTTCGTGGTCACTCACCACCTTGATGCACCGCTTTCCTGATACCGACGCCTTCGGCCAGAAAAAGCCGCCCGAA
>JANMIH010000304.1:0-4328 GCA_031375685.1 Polaromonas sp.
AAGCTTGAAAACCCGGGTTTGTGGACAGCTGAGTTCAAGGCGGAAATCAAGGCGCTTTTCCTGAAGGCAGTTGAGCTGGAATACCGTTACGCTGAAGACACCATGCCGCGTGGCGTGTTGGGATTGAATGCCTCCATGTTCAAAGGTTATCTGCGTTACATCGCCAACCGCCGCGCCACGCAAATTGGCCTGGAAACGCTGTTCCCGAACGAAGAAAACCCGTTCCCCTGGATGAGCGAAATGATCGACTTGAAAAAAGAACGTAACTTCTTTGAAACCCGCGTGATCGAGTACCAGTCTGGCGGTGCCCTGTCATGGGACTGATCTAACAGCTCGTCAGAATCCAACCCAAACTATGTTTTTCAGAATTGCAATGACCAGCAGCCGCACCACAGAGTGTGCGTTGGGTATTGCTCCGGTGTTCGCAGCGCTGGGCCCGGTTATCCGTTGGCTCAACACCGCGAATCGCTTTGCGTACTCCAAACGTGAAGTGCTCTTTGCAACGTAAAAAGGAGAAAACTATGGCAACTGCGAAAAAACCTGCGGCTAAAAAAGCTGCACCGAAGAAAGCCCCTGCGAAAAAAGTAGCCGCTAAAAAAGCGCCTGCCAAAAAAGCACCGGCTAAAAAAGTAGTGGCGAAAAAAGCACCGGCCAAAAAAGCCGCTGCCAAAAAAGCACCTGCTAAAAAAGCGCCAGCAAAAAAAGTAGTGGCGAAAAAAGCACCGGCCAAAAAAGCCGCTGCCAAGAAAGCACCAGCGAAGAAAGCCGCAGCCAAGAAAGTAGCGAAAAAACCCGCGGCCAAGAAAGCCGCGAAAAAACCCGCTGCCAAGAAAGCTGCGAAGAAACCCGCTGCCAAAGCACCTGCTGCACCGGCTGCCCCTGCGGCTCAGACAACTCTGAACCCGCAAGCTGCCTGGCCGTTTCCAACAGCCAGCAAGCCGTAAGCAGTAAGGTACATCTGCTTGAAAAGCCCAGCATCTTTGATGCCGGGCTTTTTTATGGGAAACCGAGATGAATGCTATTGAAAAACGAGCTGCTTGCGCCCGTATTCATTGGTCTGCGGCCGAAAATGGCGCCTTGTCAGGCGATTTTTAGTGATTCCAGCGTGTAATTTTGTCCACCACGAAAGGCGATCTTGTGCGCACCCACACGGTTGCCCAACTCAGCGCAACGCACCAGCGACCAGCCTTGCTCCAGGCCGAACAGCAGCGCACCGCGAAACGCATCACCGCATCCAGTCGGGTCGACCACCTCCGTGGCTGTGACAGGTGCCACCAGCGTTTTTTCACCACCCACCCACACTTCGCATCCCTCAGCGCCCAGGGTCACGATCAGGCCTTCAACCTTGCGTGACAGTTCGGCACATGACAAGCCAGTGCGGTCGCACAGCAGCTTGGCTTCGTAGTCGTTCACTGTGACCCAAGTGGCCAGGTCAACAAAATGCGCAAGGTCTTTGCCGTCAAACATCGGCAAGCCCTGACCTGGATCAAACACAAAAGGAATATTGGCCGCCTTGAACTGTTCGGCGTGCTGCAGCATGGCGTCGCGCCCGTCGGGAGACACAATACCCAGCTTGATGTCGCTGCGAGCCGCAATTTTTGTCACATGCGCCTGCATCATCGCACCGGGGTGAAACGCGGTGATCTGGTTGTTGTCGCGGTCGGTCATGATCATGGCCTGTGCGGTGTAGTTGTCAGCCACCTCGCGCACGAACTCGGTGCTGATGCCCATGCCTTTCATGCGTGCTGCATAGTCCGCACCATCACTGCCGATGGTGGCCATGGGCAGGGGTGTGCCGCCCAATTGCTTGAGCGCATAAGCAATATTACCGGCGCAGCCGCCAAATTCACGACGCAGGCTCGGCACCAAAAACGAGACATTCAGAATATGCAGTTGCTCAGGCAGGATTTGCTCGGCAAAGCGGCCTTCAAATGTCATGATGGTGTCAAAGGCCAGGGATCCACAAATTACAGCAGACATAAATTTGGTTTTTAAAAGTTAAGGGTAAAAAGCAAGAAGACGATAGCCTGCAACGCGTCGGGACACGTCGCCAGCTTCACGTGGCGTATCAAACGGCGCTAACTGCAAGGTCAGCGCGCCTGAAAATTCTGCGCTGGCAGCCAGCAAACCGCTGGGCAAGCCAAACTGTGCTGGCGTCAGCACGCGGCGTATCACGGCTTGGTCTTGGGTGTCGGTCAATGTCACTTCGAGCGACGGCATGGCGATTGGCGTCGCGGTTGTATTTTTAATTGCAAAACTTAAGGAATACACCGAATCATTGACCTTGTTGAACGACGAGCTGTCAATGACAATGGCTTCAATTTGCCGCACGGGGCCGACATTGCAGGCCAGCACGTCACAAATCATTTGCAAGGCCGGTTTGAGTCTGGGCTCCAACACAGCCAGTCTGTCGCGCTGCTGCACTGCCAGTTGTAGTGTCAACAAAGTCATCAACAGCAAAGATAAAAAAACAAGCGATACGCGTATCAAGGGACTGCGCCAAAACGCTTGGCGCCGTGCGTCTCGCACAAACGAGACGTCTGCGGGGACTTCATCAGGCGCTTGATCAGGCTCATCCACGACAGGGTTGGCGGCATTGGGACTGTTGGTGACCTTCAAAGCCGCAGCGACTTCCTGAGCGTAAGACAAATCCGCATTCTCGGAAATGTTCAGGTCGGTATTTTGTAGATTCGCGTTGGCGCTAATGGCTGCTTCCGGAATTGGCGCTGGGACGATAAGCAACGTATCCGGCTCACCGACCTTCACAGGTAAATCAGCCTGCGATGGCTTTTCGGTTTGCAAATGCAGTGACGCGTCAAAAACCTGCGCGCATTGCCCACATCTGACCCAGCCCTGCGAGACTTTGAGTTGGTCGGACACGACTTTGAACATCGTGCCGCAAGCGGGGCAACGCGTAATCAGGCTCATTTAGCACTGTATTGTAAGTGTGCGCCAAACAGCAAAGCGGGCGATCAAGTCGCAGTCAGAAGCTGGCTGTCATCAGAATCCAGCCGTCTTCACTGTCCGCAACTTGCAGCGTACACCAAGGCGCGTAAGCCGTTTTCAGCTCTTCGGCCTGACGCGCCAAGATCCCCGCCAGCACCAAGTGCCCACCTTTGGCAACATGGCTGCACAGCAGCGGTGCTAGCACCTTCAACGGCGTGGCCAGAATATTGGCCAGCACGGTTTGGTACTGACCGTCAGCTTTGTCTGGCAAGCCGGCATCGATCTGCACATGATTGGCGTCAGCGTTCGCGCGGGTCGACTCCACCGCGGCTTCGTCGATGTCTACCGCGTCAATGTCAAACGCCCCAAACTTGGCCGCACCAATGGCCAAAATACCAGAGCCGCAACCGTAGTCCAGAACATTTCCAAGCGCTGTTTTTTGATGTGCAATCCATTTGAGACACATGCGTGTCGTCGGGTGCGTGCCCGTACCAAACGCCAAACCCGGGTCAAGTCGAATCACCTGCACCGCCTGCGCAGGCGGCTCGTGCCAGGTTGGCACAATCCAGAAATCAGGCGTGATTTCCACAGGTGCAAACTGCGATTGCGTCAGGCGCACCCAATCTTGGTCAGGCACGTTTTGAATCGCCACGACGGCGCAATCAGCAAAAAAATCCTGTGCCTTCAGCAGTTCGGCTGCCTCCATGGCCTGCACTTCGGTCGCAAACAGGGACACCATCCGCGAACGATTCCAACCCGCTTTGGGCGGCGGCATGTTGGGTTCACCGAACAGGGCCTGCTCATGGTCGGTTTGAGCATCTGCATCTTCAACTGACACGCTGAGCGAGTCCAATGCATCGAGTGCGTCGCTGACCGCTTCAACGCCGCTTTCAGGAACTAACAAAATCAACTCAAACATAGCTATTTCTTTTCAAGCAGGGTCCACGGATATGGCCTCGCCAGTCCGTGGGAGTCACCTTTTAGCGGATTCTCTTGCTCAGCCACTCTTCAAGGTAGTGAATGTTGGTGCCGCCATCCATGAATTTGGCGTCCACCATCAGCTCGCGGTGCAGCGCAATGTTGGTATTGATGCCTTCAACCACTGTCTCAGCCAGTGCTGTGCGCATGCGCGCCAAGGCTTGCTCGCGGGTGTCGCCGTGCACAATGATCTTGCCAATCATCGAGTCATAGTTGGGCGGTACAAAGTAATTGGCATAAATGTGTGAGTCAACCCGCACGCCCGGCCCGCCCGGCGTGTGCCAGGTCGTGATTCGGCCCGGCGACGGCGTGAATTTGTACGGGTCTTCAGCATTGATACGGCATTCAATCGAATGGCCTTTGATTTGAATGTCACGCTGGGCGAATGGCAGCTTTTCACCCGC
>JANMIH010000033.1:0-2425 GCA_031375685.1 Polaromonas sp.
AACAGGCCTTCATCGACGCAGCCAAAGAAGGCGTCAAGCTCAACCGCGCCCGTGTTGATGCGGACGATGCCAATGGCGTGACGGAGTTGCGCGCCAAGGGCATGACCGTGATTGATAACGTCGACAAGTCCAAGTTTGTCACCATGCTGGCACCTGTGAACGCCGAGTTTGAGAAACAGTTCGGCAAGGCTAACCTGGACGCCATCCGGGCCGTCAAGTAACATCTGAATGCTACTTATTTGGTAGCTGCCCGCGCCCGTTTTGATTGGGTTAGCGGGCTTTTTTAATGGTCAAACACGGCATGAATGCAATGAAGAAGACTTTTCTTGACCTTGAATACCGAACCACCCAGTTCTCCATGAGGGTGGCCTGCGCAATGCTGGTGATTGCCGCTTGTCTGGGCATGTTTCAGATCATCACCCGCTTTGTCCTGGAGCAGCCCGCCGAGTGGAGCGAGATTTTGATTCGCCTGAGTCTGATCTGGATGGTGTTCATGGGCATCCCGATGGCTTTCAGACAAGGCGCAATGGTCAGCGTGGACGTGCTGTACCGCTGGAGTCCGCCCAAGATCAAGCGCGTGCTGGACGCAGTGGTGTGCCTGGCAACGCTGGCGCTGATCAGCGTCATCATCTGGTGGGGCTGGGACTATTCGATGCGCGGGCGGGTGCAGTCGATGGCCGGGCTGGAGTCGCTGTCAATGTTTTGGGGTTACGCGGCCATGCCGGTAGGCGCCATGTTCAGCGTGATCGGAATTGTGGCCAACTTTCTGGATCCACAGCGTAACGAGCTGGAGACTGCGCAATGAGCATTGTGATGATTTGCACCATGGTGCTGTGTTTTGCGCTGACAGTTTCAGTGGCGGTGTCGATTGGATTGGCATCCATTCTCGGTATCCAGGCGTCGAACGCCAACATGCTGCTCAGCGTGAAGGAAATGTTTTCCTCCATCAACAAATTTCCGCTGGCGGCGATCCCGTTTTTCATCCTGGCCGGTAACCTGATGGAAACCGGCGGCATTTCGCGCCGCTTGGTGGAGTTTGCCAAATCCATCGTTGGCGGCGTGCAGGGCGGCTTGCCCATGACCTGCGTGCTGACCTGCATGATTTTTGCGGCCGTGTCGGGCTCGTCAGTGGCCACGACATTTGCCATCGGTGCGATTTTGATACCGGCTCTCATCAAGCACCACTACCCGGTCGGTTACGCCGCCGCATTGCAAGCCACCAGTGCAGAACTTGGCGTGATCATTCCGCCGTCGATCCCCATGATTTTGTATGGCGTGAGCGCAGAAGTATCGATTGGCGAGCTGTTCATCGCCGGCTTTGGCCCAGGTTTGTTCATTGGTCTGTCGCTGATGCTGTTTGTGCATTTGTATTGCCGCTGGAAGGGCTGGGGCAAGAACGATGGCGATGGCCGTTTGTCGTTTGGCAAAGCGACCTGGCAGGCAGGTTGGGCATTGTTGATGCCTGTCATTATTCTGGGCGGTATTTACGGCGGTATTTTTACGCCGACTGAAGCATCGGCTGTCGCTGTGTTTTACGCGCTGATTGTCGGCATGGTGATTTACCGTGAAATCAAAGTGCCAGACTTGATGGTGATTTTGCGCAAATCAGTGCTGTCAAGCGCCGTCATCATGTTCATCATCGCCAACGCGGGCCTGTTCGCCTTTTTGATCACACGTGCAGGCGTGCCTGACGAGATTGGCCGCTACCTGGAGGCGGTTTTACAGTCACCTGTGCTGTTTTTGCTGGGGGTAAATGCAGCCCTGTTTGTCATTGGCATGTTCATTGAAACCAGCGCTGCGATCATTGTGCTGGCACCGATTCTTGCCCCTGTAGCGATTCACTTTGGCATTGACCCGGTGCATTTCGGTTTGATCATGGTGGTCAATTTGGCGCTCGGCATGATCACGCCACCGTTTGGCGTGAACCTGTTTGCTGCCTGCACGGTGGCGAAAATCTCACTGGACAGGATCATCGGGTACCTCATACCGTTTGTGCTGGTGATATTGGCCTGCCTGATGGTGGTGACGTATGTGCCGCAGTTGTCGCTTTTCCTGCGCGATCTCGTTTACGCCAAGTGATCAGATATTTGATTTCCGCTACACTTTGAAAGTCAGGAGAGAGCTCTCAGAAAACGACTGATTGAGAGCCGCCGAAGGCGCAAGTGCTACCCACAATGGTGCATTGAACGCTCAGGCAAAAGGACTGACAACCGCATCAGATGCAATGCATTTGATGTGTTCCCTACTGGAGAGAGATGGCGCGCGCCGTCCACCGAAGGAGCAAACCCGCATCGCCGGGTGAATCTCTCAGGTACCCGGGACAGCAGGGGCAACGCACCAGCTTTGGCTGGCTGAATCTGTTTGCCCCCGGAGAACCGCTTGTCCCTTGTTGATCAACTTTTCAAGACCCCGCTGAACGACCTGC
>JANMIH010000533.1:0-2553 GCA_031375685.1 Polaromonas sp.
CATGGCGCAAGAAGGCGGGATGGGCATCATTCATAAAAACCTGACCGCCCAAGAGCAGGCCGCCCAGGTGCGCAAAGTCAAGCGCCATGAATCGGGCGTGTTGCGCGATCCAGTGGTGATTCCGCCTGATTTCAAGGTGCATCAGGTGATTGAATTGTCTGAGCAGCTGGGCGTAAGCGGGTTTCCGGTGGTCGACGGCGGCAAGGTGGTGGGCATTGTCACCAGCCGCGATTTGCGCTTTGAAACCCGCTACGACGTCAAGGCCCACCAGATCATGACGCCGCGTGAAAAGCTCATCACCGTCAAAGAAGGCACGTCCGCCCTGGAAGCCAAGGCACTCCTGAACAAATACAAGCTCGAGCGCTTGCTGGTTGTCAACGACGACTTTGAGCTCAAAGGCCTGATCACCGTCAAAGACATCACCAAGCAAACCAATTTCCCCAACGCGGCTCGCGACTCGTCTGGTCGCTTGCGTGTCGGTGCGGCTGTCGGCGTGGGCGAGGGCACTGAAGAGCGGGTTGAGGCACTGGTCAAGGCCGGTGTGGACGCCATCGTGGTAGACACTGCCCACGGCCACAGCAAAGGCGTGATCGACCGCGTGCGCTGGGTCAAACAAAACTACCCGCACATCGATGTGATTGGCGGCAACATTGCCACCGGCGCGGCAGCGCTGGCGCTGGTCGATGCGGGCGCTGACGGCGTCAAAGTCGGCATTGGCCCCGGCAGCATTTGCACCACCCGTATCGTGGCAGGCGTGGGCGTGCCGCAAATCATGGCCATTGACAGTGTGGCCACTGCATTGCGCGGCACGGGCGTGCCTTTAATTGGCGACGGCGGTATCCGCTACTCAGGCGATATTGCCAAGGCCATCGCAGCAGGTGCCAGCACCGTCATGATGGGCGGCATGTTTGCCGGCACCGAAGAAGCGCCTGGCGAAGTCATTTTGTACCAGGGCCGCAGCTACAAAAGCTACCGCGGCATGGGCAGCATTGGTGCCATGCAGCAGGGCAGTGCGGATCGCTATTTTCAGGAGTCCAGCACCGGCAACCCCAACGCCGACAAGCTGGTTCCCGAAGGCATTGAAGGCCGCGTGCCGTACAAAGGCAGCATGGTGTCCATCGTCTTCCAGATGGCAGGCGGTTTGCGCGCGTCCATGGGCTACTGCGGCTGCGCCACGATCGAGGACATGCAAAACAAGGCCGAGTTCGTTGAAATCACCTCAGCAGGCATACGCGAAAGCCATGTTCATGATGTGCAGATTACCAAGGAAGCGCCTAACTATCGGGCGGATTGATCACCCATGAACGCTCAGGCGCTTGAACCCAAGCGCCTTTTTTATTGACTCATCAAGACAGTTGTCCCTCATGCAACACCAGAAAATCCTCATCCTGGACTTCGGCTCCCAAGTCACCCAGCTCATCGCCCGCCGCGTGCGCGAAGCCCATGTTTTTTGTGAAGTTCATCCCTGCGATGTGACCAACGACTGGGTGCGTGACTACGCCAAAGACGGTCATTTGACGGGCGTGATTTTGTCGGGCAGCCACGCGAGTTTGTGGGAAGACGACACCCTGCGCGCGCCGCAGGCTGTGTTTGAACTGGGCATTCCTGTGCTGGGCATCTGCTTTGGCATGTACGCCATTGCCGAGGCGCTGGGTGGCACAGTCGAAGGTGGTCACAAACGTGAATTTGGCCATGCCGAGCTTGGCGCCCACGGCCACACCCGGTTGCTGGATGGCATTGCCGACTTCACCACGGCTGACGGTCACGGCATGATGAATGTGTGGATGAGCCACGGCGACAACGTCACCGCCATGCCGTCAGGCTTTAAATTGATGGCATCGACCAGCAGCTGCGCCATTGCCGGAATGGCTGACGAAGTACGCAAAATTTACGCGGTGCAGTTTCACCCCGAAGTGACCCACACCACCCAGGGCCAGGCGATATTAAACCGCTTTGTTTTAGACATTTGCGGCACCCGCCCCGACTGGATCATGGGCGACTACATTGAAGAAGCGGTTGAAAAAATCCGCCAGCAGGTGGGCAGTGAAGAAGTGATTCTGGGACTGTCAGGCGGGGTGGATTCATCCGTTGCTGCGGCGCTGATTCACCGCGCCATTGGCGACCAGTTGACTTGCGTGTTTGTGGACCTCGGCTTAATGCGCTTGAACGAAGGCGACATGGTGATGGACATGTTTGTGGGCAAGCTGCATGCCAAAGTCATTCGGGTCGATGCCGAAGCGCAATTCCTCGGCCACCTCAAAGGCGTGAGCGAGCCAGAGGCCAAACGCAAGATCATCGGGCGTGAGTTTGTAGAGGTATTTAAGGCTCAAGCCCAATTGATACGGGCGCAAGCAGCTACTAAAAACGGAGCAGAAAGACAAGTAAAGTGGCTAGCCCAAGGCACCATTTACCCCGACGTGATTGAATCTGGCGGCGCCAAAAGCAAAAAAGCAGTGGTCATCAAAAGCCACCACAACGTCGGTGGCCTTCCGGAGCAATTAGGCTTGAAGCTGCTGGAGCCGCTGCGCGAACTGTTCAAGGACGAAGTACGTG
>JANMIH010000537.1:0-4660 GCA_031375685.1 Polaromonas sp.
GCATCGTTTTGTTGATTCTGCGCTGGTCAACCAGGCTTATGAAGACACCAGCCTGCCGATTGGCCTGGGCCAAACCATCAGCAAGCCCAATGTGGTGGCCCGCATGCTGGAGCTTTTGGTAAAAAACTGTGACGGCAAACTGGGCCGCGTGCTGGAAATTGGCACCGGTTGCGGCTACCAGGCGGCGCTGCTGGCGCACCTGGCCACCGAGGTCTACAGCATTGAGCGCCTGCGCGGCCTGCACGACCGGGCCCGCGACAACCTGCGCCCCTTGCGGGTGGCCAATTTGCACCTGCTGTTTGGCGACGGCATGGTGGGCTACGCCAAGGGCGCGCCTTATGCTGCCATCATTGCCGCTGCCGGGGGCGAGGCCTTGCCCCAGGCGTGGCTTGACCAATTGGCTGTCGGTGGTCGGCTGGTAGCGCCGGTGCAGGCTGCCAATGGCGCACAAGCTTTGGTGGTGGTTGATAAAACAGAGCGCGGCTTGAGCCAGACATTGCTGGAAGCCGTTCACTTTGTGCCTTTAAAATCGGGCACAAGTTAAGGGTCAGCGGTTCAAGACCAAAGCTCAAGTTAAAAAGGCAGGAAAAAATGCGTTCTTCAATCTCATTGGCTTTGCGGTGCGCCGCACTGACGGTTGCGGCAATGGTGGTGGGCTGCGGCTCACGCCCGCTGGGCCCTGCACCTGTTGAAGACCGGGGCACAGCCTCCTCCAGGTCAACGCCTGCAACTGTGTCAAGTCCAGATGTCAAGCTGATGCCTGGTTTTGAAAACGCTGGCAAGCCCGGTTACTACACCGTCAAGCCTGGCGACACGCTGATCCGCATTGGGCTTGAAACGGGTCAAAACTTTCGCGACATCGTGCGCTGGAACGCGCTGGAAAACCCCAACCTGATTGAAGTCGGGCAGGTACTGCGCGTTGTGCCACCCGGCGTTGACAACACGCAAGTTGTCACCCGGCCCGTGACATCGGGCACCTTGACCACGACCACGGCTGCCGCGCCTGGACGGCCTGCCAGCGCCGCATCAGCCCCCGCAGCGGCTGCCAGCAGCCCACAGCCAGCAGCCACCGAAGACGACATAGCCTGGATATGGCCCGCCCAGGGCAAGCTGATTGCAGGTTTTGACGAGGTCAAAAACAAGGGCTTTGACATTGACGGCAAGGCGGGCGACCCGATCATTGCCGCTGGCGACGGCCGCGTGGTGTACGCCGGGGCAGGCCTGCGGGGTTATGGCAACCTGATTATTTTGAAGCACAACAACACGTTTTTAACAGCTTACGCCCACAACCAGACACTGCTGGTTAAAGAAGATCAGTCGGTCAAAAAGGGCCAAAAAATCGCCGAAATGGGCAACAGCGATGCGGACCGCGTCAAGCTGCATTTTGAGATTCGCCGCCAGGGCAAACCGGTGGATCCGGCCAAGTACCTGCCTGCCAAGTAATTCGACGACCATCGGTTCTATTCCATGAGACTACAAAAAGTTTTGTTCGACGAGCCAGATTCATCCGAACCCCTAGCCCGCCCGGCCTCTACTGCGTTGGTTATTTCAGGCAAGCGGCTCGCGCCTGAGCAAAAGCTGTTCAACCAGTTGCTGGCGAAAATTGAAAAAAGCAAAGAATCGCTGCAAAACCTGATTCACTTGATTGCCAAGCATCGGGTGCAACACGCCAAACGCTTATCGCCGCTGGAGCAACAGCAGTTTGCACTGCAAAAGCAAATGATTTTGTTTTTGGACCAGCGTCTACAAAACTCAAAGGGCTTGTCCAAAGCGGTTCGTGCCTACATGGTTCATGTGCTGTGTAGTTTGGCCTCAGGCTTGCTCGATGGCTCCGATAGTGATGATGTCAAAGCGGCTTATGACCGTCATCAAGCCAGAGACGACTCTGGTGGTTTTGTCGATAGCAATGCTGTCGCTGCTGCGGCCATGCAGGAGATGATGTCAAATGTTTTTGGTCTGGATCTTGAAGAGGGTGAGGAACTCGACTCACCAGAGCAAGTCATAGCCGCTGCGATGCGCAAAATCCAGGAGGAGCGTGAGCAGCAAGCCAGCTTGAAAGCCACCAGGCAAGCAAAACGCAAAAAGACTTCCAAGCAGGTGCTCGCCGAGCGCGAAGCCATCGATGCTGATAAGGTGCTGCGTGACATTTACCGTAAACTGGCCAGCGCTTTGCACCCTGACCGGGAGCCTGACACGCACGAGCGCCAGCGCAAAACCGAACTGATGGTTGAGGTCAATGTGGCCAATGTGAAAAAAGACTTGCTGGCTCTGCTGCAGTTGCAGCTCAAGGTCGAGCAAATTGACCCAGAATCAGTGTCTGCTATGGCTGGAGACAAGCTTCGCCACTTCAACCGCGTGCTCAAAGAACAGGCGCACAGCTTGAAATTAGAACTGAAGCAGGCGGAGTTTATGTTTCGCTCCGAGTTTGACTTGTCCTACAGTGCGATTACTCCCAAGTCGTTGGACATAGCCTTACGCCACCAGGTGCGCTTGCACGAGGTGATGATTGACCAAATGAAAGCAGATATCGTTCAAATCCAAGACGACCGAGGACTTAAAAGTTGGGTAAAAACACAAAAATCACTTTCTGATGAAGAAGATGAGTTCGACGGGCTTGACGTGATGGCGATGCTCGCAGCGCAAACTGGTAGACGCTAAGCCGCATTCAGGGTGTGCTGTTTCACCTGAGACAATTCAGGTATGTCAGAAGAAAATCAAACCACCGCATCCTCACTCGTTAAAGACTACCCACCCGACTTGCTTAATGTCGAGTCACTCGACATCGAGGCGCAGGGCATTGCCCACCGCGCTGACGGCAAGGTTGTCTTCATTGAAGGCGCGCTGCCATATGAGGTCGTCACGGCCAATGTGTACCGCAAAAAGCCGTCGTTTGAAAAAGCAATCGCGATGCAGATTCACCGTGAATCGTCGCAGCGCGTCATGCCCGGTTGCCCCTACTTTGGCCTGCATACCGGGGCTTGCGGCGGCTGCAAAATGCAGCATTTGCACATTGGCGCCCAAGTGGCTGTCAAGCAGCGGGTGCTGGAGGACAACCTGCAGCACATTGGCAGAGTCAAACCCGACCACTTGATGCGACCCATTGAAGGCCCGGCCTGGGGCTACCGCTACCGGGCGCGTTTGTCGGTGCGTTATGTGCGTAAAAGGGGCGAGGTGCTGGTCGGCTTTCATGAGCGCAAAAGCAGCTTTGTGACCGACATGAGCCACTGCCCGGTACTGCCGCCCCACGTCAGCAACATGCTGCTGCCGCTGCGCGCGCTGATTGCCAGCCTGGACGCCAAGGAAACCGTGCCGCAGATTGAGTTGGCGTGTGGTGACACAAAATCGGAAATGGTGACCGCGCTGGTGCTGCGCCATATGGAAGACCTGAGCGTCGGCGACAAAGTCAAACTGCGCGCCTTTGCTGCCATCAACCCGGGCCTGCAATGGTGGTTGCAACCCGGTGGGCTGGAGACGGTGGCGCTGCTGGACGAAGACGTGCCGCAGCTCAGCTATGCACTGCCCGAGTTTGGCGTGGTGATGCCGTTCAAACCCACCGACTTCACCCAGGTCAACCCCCACATCAACCAGGTGCTGGTGTCGCGTGCGCTGCGCCTGCTGGACGTGCAGCCGCATGAGCGGGTGATTGACTGGTTTTGCGGCTTGGGTAACTTCACACTGCCTTTGGCAACACGCGCGCGTGAGGTGCTGGGCATTGAGGGCAGCGAGGTGCTGGTTGCCCGTGCGCGTGAAAATGATGTGTCAAATAGGTCTTCAGACCAAGGAATACGGGCGCAAGCAGCTACTACATTTGTAGCGCCTGAATTTGTTGCACGCAATCTGTTTGAAATGACGCCTGCGATGCTGGCCAAAGACGGTATGGCCGACAAATGGCTGGTCGACCCGCCGCGTGAAGGCGCGTTTGAACTTTTCAAATCGCTGGCAGCGCTGCATCAGCAGTTGGTCACAGGTGTACCGTGCGACGACGGCATTCATCAGCAAAGCCTGCAGTTGGGGGACTGGACCCTGCCGAAAAGAATCGTTTACGTCAGCTGCAACCCCGCCACACTGGCCCGTGACGCGGGTGTACTGGTGCAAAGTGGCGCTTACCTCTGTTCGTCAGCCGGGGTGGTCAACATGTTCCCGCACACCGCGCACGTGGAGAGCATCGCGGTTTTTGACCGGGCATAAAAAAAGAGCCCGAAGGCTCTTTTTTGTTGTTGGCGGGATCGCTTATTCGCGGTCACCACCGAAAATACCAAGCAAGGCCAACATGCTCTGGAAGATGTTGAACAGGTTCAGGTAAATCGACAGGGTGGCGCTGATGTAGTTCGTCTCGCCACCGTCCATCACCTGCTTCAGGTCATACAGCAAGAAGGCGCTGAACACACCAATTGCCAGTGTGCTGATGACGGCCATCATGGCTGTCGACCCCACAAACACGTTGATGATGGCCGCGACCATGATCACCAGTGCGCCCACAAAAAGCCACTTTCGCATGCCGCTCAGGTCGCGCTTGATGACGCTGGCCAAAGTGGCCATCACCACCATCACGCCAGCTGTGCCAGCAAACGCCGTCATGACCAGTGATGCGCCGTTGCTAAAGCCCAGCACCATGCCAATCATGCGAGACAGCATCAAACCCATGAAGAAGGTAAAGCCC
>JANMIH010000583.1:0-2723 GCA_031375685.1 Polaromonas sp.
CAGCGCCATCCAGCTCATCAAGGCCAATGCCCGTGGGTTTCGTAACTTCTCCAATTACCGCGCAAGAATTCTGTTTCATTGTGGGAAGTTGGACTTGGCGATGGCATAAGGAAAAATCACAGCGAATTCAACGAAGAGCCCAAAAAAATAAGCCCATAAATCCTTCCAAGCAATTCAAAATACTCAACTTACTGCATCAAGTATTTGTTTCAATATCTGCATATCAAAATCGTCAAACGGCGGCTCTTGGCCCGAATCATCTGCGCAATATTTTTCAATGTCAGGCATCGTCTGTGATGTAAGCGAGCCAGTACCTCGTGGATTTTTCTCTTTAATCGCGTAAAACAATCTGTCGCTGGGGATTGCGTACCCGTAACACGCACCGGGATAACAGTTTTGATCGTGGCCCACAAAAGTGTTCATCCGCTCAAGAAGTAGTCTCGCGTTATTTGCCAACAAATCGCGTTTGCATTCAACGCTTGTGCGGCGTGTTCCCGGTGCAGCCGCAATCCCCACTGAATTCGTCACTGCCAAGCGATTTTTAAGTGCTGCCTGATAACTTTCTGATTCTTCTTTAAGTTCTTTACCTAAAAAAGAAGTGTCCTTTGCCGTTTTGCAAAACAACTTTAAAAAACTTTTTTCAGTAGCGGTTAAAAGTGGCACTGGCTGTGGTTCGTATTTCAGCTGCTTCTTTCGAAAATTTTTGAGTTTGCCCTCGCTCACATACCGCGCACTGTTCCAACAATCCGACTCGTCATCAGCATTTAGCAGCGTTGGATACTGCAAGAACAACGCCATTACTTGTTGATCTCCGCGTTCAACAGCTCGTTCAATCCTTCCTAAACTCCAACGCATCCCGCCGTTTAAGAAAAGCTGAATTACAGCGATATCTGAACTTTCGATCGCATTGCCAAACCCGTTACCGTCCCATGTAATGCCCTGATTGGCTAATTCTCTGCGGGGATTAGTTGTCCGTCCTTCTCTAATATCTTCAAGCACAGCTGTCTGCACACGCTGCTCTTTTTGAACGACTTGCAGCACACCAAGCTGCATCTGCGCATTTCGCGCTGCATCAAACTTGCTAGCGATGACACCGCCGCTGGCTGACGCTGCACTTGACCATGCTGCACCACTGACCATCAATGCGGATAACAATCCTGTGGCGATCAAGACAGGTGATCTGTGCACACCCAATTCGGGCGCCAATGCACGCCGAAATGTACTGCCTTCTGGCAAGCTGGGTGCTACGAGTTTGCGCAAGGCCAGGGCTGCTAGCAGCCCTACTACTGCAACGGTTGCGGCTATGGGCAACAAGGCAACGCGGGGTGACAAAAAATCAAAAACGGCAACTACAGTTGAACCAAAAATCAAAGTTGCATTGAAGGGCATTACCCAAGCACCGACTACAAAGCGCGCGTGCTTGACTACCGCTTCACGCGTTGTCGCTGCTGGTGTCGAACCTGTGGCCGCTGATTCGGTCAACGTTGTCGATTCTGGCGCCCCAGCAGGTTGAAAAACAGCACCACAGTCGTCACAAAACTTGGCGTCCATTGCCACACTGTGGCCGCATGAAGTGCAGAATTGATTGTTCATGAAAACCCTTGGACTAATTTTTTGCCAGGGCATTTGCGCCACAGAGCTGTATATAAAACCCCCTGCGCTCCACCATCCGCTTATTCAAAGTCTCGCGGTTCCACACGATCCGCATGTCCTCCATCGCCGGAGAGTCATAGCCTCGGCTTAAGATGTCAGGCAACCCGCGAAATCTGGCAGCAAGATTTTTTGCATCGCAAAGGTCGGTATAAATCGGCCACGAGGCCCCATTTTTAGCGATGGAATTCATAATTTTTATCGGCCAGACACTGAGGTTTTCTCGCGGATCGATGATCTTGACAATATCCCACACCCCAACTTTCCAGCCAGACGCTATCAATAGGTCGAAAACTGCCACATCGTCGTTGTCAATGGCCAGTTGATAACTTTGTTTGGTGAAGCCAGCACCAAGTTGCGCGAGTTTCAGGCGGGCACTGCCTGTATCCGGTAGCGGGAAAGGTGGTGCGGCCGGCTCGGTAGATCGACTTGCAACAGCAGTCCCTGGACTGCTATTTTTCGAAGGTGTACCTGCTGTGGTCGGGCTAATAGGCTTGCTGATGTTGCCACTGGCACTGTTACCGCCCAAATACAAGTCAGCGCCCGTCAGCACGCTGTATTCAGTAGGAATTTGTTCGCCCTTGCTCTCCAATTGAACCGCTTCACGGGTTCGTTTAAAAACTTGCTCTAGCGTGAGGTCGGGTTCTTTGATCCACTTGGCCAAATGGCGGGTGTACAGGCCGTTACCGGTTTCTTTGCCATCAGAGGCTAAACGACCAGGCTCTGTGGCAAACGCAACCATTGCGCCCTCGGGTGGGCGCATGGGTGCCAGGCCTGCCTTTGCACCTGCCGTGCCTGTGCTTCGTGACGTTGCCAAAAGTGGGTTGTTTCGGCAAGCATCAAGTACCAGAATATTTAGTTTGGCACCTGTGTCGCGTAAGCTTTGCAGTACGGCATCGGCATCAATCGCATTTTTTTGTGCATCAACATCGCGATAAAGCAACATTTATTCTGTAAATTTCGATCGTTGGTTCCGGGAATGTTGCGCGAGCGCGTCGGTGGTTTAGTGTTTCATCGTCAGGTAGATTTTGGCGGTCAACCACTCCTCGTCTTGTTCGGCTAGCAAAGCGCTG
>JANMIH010000009.1:0-12898 GCA_031375685.1 Polaromonas sp.
ATGAAGTCGGGGGCATTCACCGCAGAGGCGCAGAGTACGCAGAGGGCCGCAGAGTCAAAGTAAATGAAAAATTTTTTCTCTGCCCATCTCTGCGTTCTCTGCGCCTCTGCGTTAAAAGGTTTTTGTGTTTAATCCAACACCTGATGAAGCCGCAGCGCACATCCGCGCGGGCGAGCTGGTCGCCTTCCCGACCGAGACGGTGTACGGCCTGGGTGCTGATGCATCAAACGACGCAGCGGTAGCCAAAATCTTCGCCGCCAAAGGCAGGCCGTCTGACCACCCGCTGATTGTTCATGTTGCCAGCAACCAGCAGGTGGGCAACTACGCCAGCAGCGTGCCGCCGTTTGCTGAACGCTTGATCAAGGCCTTCTGGCCCGGCCCGCTGACCGTGATACTGCCGCGCAAACCCGGCGTGGCCACCGCTGCTGCGGGTGGGCAAGACTCCATTGGCCTGCGCTGCCCGGCGCACCCGTTGGCACTTGAATTTTTGAAAGAATGCGGCACAGGTGTAGCCGGCCCAAGTGCCAACAAGTTTGGCCGAGTCAGCCCCACTACCGCCCAGCACGTACAGCAAGAATTTGGCGACATATTGATGGTGCTAGACGGTGGGCCGTGCAAGGTCGGCATTGAGTCCAGCATCGTCGATTGCACACGCAGCCAGCCCGTGCTGCTCCGCCCGGGCGTGCTGACGCGCGCAGAGCTCAGCGCCGCGTGCGGGCAACCCGTTTTAAGCGCTGACCAAACACCCGACGACGCACCACGCGCCCCAGGCACCCTCGAGTCCCACTACGCCCCCAACGCCACAGTGCGCCTGATGGATGCCAAGGCGATTCAAACCGCGCTTGATTTGCTGGGTGCCGATGCCAAACACATCGCCGTTTACGCGCGTAGCATCGTGCGCATCAAGTCAAGCCAAGTGCTCTACCGCCGCATGCCGGACGATGCACTAGCCACTGCAGAACAACTGTTTGCCGTGCTGCGTGACTTTGATGCGCAAGGTGTGAAGCTGATCTGGATTGAGCCTGTACCCGACACTCTGGAATGGGACGGGGTGCGGGACAGATTAGGGAGGGCGGCCGCATCTTGACCTAAGCGCAAAGAGTGGTCTGCCCAAGCGTTCTGCGTAGGTCAAGGAGGAGGGCGAAGCCCGGAGGACACGGAGCAGAACGCTTGGGCAGGCCGCTCGTCGTTCTACAGATTACCGACAGCTATCCAAATGAGCAAACTAGCCCACACCCGCCAAAAAATCTACAACACCATCGCCCGCCAACTGCACGGCCAGGTGCCGTGCTGGGTCTGCGGTGTTCATGTAGATGCGATTGACGCCACGCTGGAACACATCCAGCCACTCAGCGAAGGTGGCAACAGTCACCAGACCAATCTGGCCATCAGCCATGCGGCGTGCAACCAGGCGCGGCACGCCATCAAGCCGCTGCCGCCACAATTGCCCCTTATTGACTCGCCGCCCTGAAACTGTGGGCATCCGCCAGCGGCCAATAGTCTTTAAACACCTTGTGCTGTTTGTCCAGATCACTCAGCAGCACGCCCGGCAACATGCGCATGATCAGGTTGCTGAGCAAGCGCACCTCGGTGTCTGACACGCGCCGCACGATGTGATGGGCGCTTAACTCGCTGGGGTGCTGCAGGCCAGCGGCTTGCACCAGCTCTTGCAGCGCGTGCAATGTGCTGCGGTGAAAGTTGCGCACCCGCTCGGCCTTGTCGGGCACCACCAGCGCCTGCTGGCGCTGTGGGTCTTGCGTGGTCACGCCTGTGGGGCACTTGCCGGTGTGGCAGCTTTGCGCCTGAATGCACCCCAACGCCATCATGAAGCCGCGGCCCGCGTTGCACCAGTCTGCACCCAGTGCCATCAGCCGCACAAGGTCAAACGCACTGGTGATTTTGCCTGCCGCACCAATGGAGATGCGGTTGCGCAAATTCACGCCGATCAGCGTGTTGTGAACCAGTTGCAAGCCCTCTTGCACCGGCGCACCCACATGGTCGCTGAACTCTACCGGCGCTGCGCCCGTGCCGCCCTCAGCGCCATCGACCACAATAAAGTCCGGTGTGATGTTGGTGGCCAGCATGGCTTTGACAATTGCAAACCATTCCCACGGGTGGCCAATGCAAAGCTTGAAGCCCACCGGCTTGCCGCCCGAAAGTTGCCGCAGCCTGGCGATGAAATGCATCATCTCCAGGGGCGTGCTGAAAGCACTGTGACTGCTGGGTGAAATGCAGTCTTTGCCTTCAGGCACGCCCCGGGCGGCGGCAATCTCGGCCGTGACTTTGGGCCCCGGCAAGATGCCGCCGTGCCCGGGCTTGGCACCCTGGCTCATTTTTATTTCAATCAGCTTGACCTGTGGGTCAATGGCGTTGGCGGTAAAACGCTCGGCGTTAAAGGTGCCGTCGTCGTTGCGGCAACCAAAGTAGCCTGAGCCGATTTCCCAGATCAAATCACCGCCATGGGCGCGGTGGTGGGTAGAGATCGAGCCTTCCCCCGTGTCGTGCGCAAAGCCGCCCAGCTTGGCGCCCTTGTTCAGCGCCTGAATCGCGTTGGCCGACAGCGAGCCAAAGCTCAGCGCTGAGATGTTGAAAACGCTGGCCTGATAAGGCTGCGTACAGGGCTGGGCGGAGATGGATGGCGCATCGGGCGTGCCGCCAATCCAGATGCGAAAGTCATGCGTGGCCAGCTTGGTCGGCGACATCGAATGGTTGACCCATTCGTAGCCCTGCTTGCCCACGTCCAGGTGCGTGCCAAAGGGCTGGTTGTCAGGCTCACCCTTGGCGCGCTGGTAAACCAGCGAGCGCTGCGCGCGTGAAAACGGCGCGGCTTCCGCATCGCTTTCAATGAAATACTGACGAATCTCGGGCCGGATGAATTCAAACAAAAACCGCAGGTGGCCAATCACCGGGTAGTTGCGCAAAATCGCGTGGCGTGTTTGCTTCAGGTCATGCACACCCACGCCCGTCAACACCGCGCACACCAGCAGCGCGAGCCAGCCAACACCAAAAATGACAAGGCTGAACAGCGACAGCAGCACGCCAAAGGCGCACAACGCCATACAGCTGTAACGCACTGGCAGGCGAGCATCGAGAGCGTTGATTTTGGCGCGCATGTGTTCATTTCCTGTGACTTAAAAATGGGTGTCGGATTAGGGCGGCAGATACACTTTGCATCATAAGAGCGTCTGGTGACGTTCACATAAATCTATTCATGACCCTATCAGTCCCACTTGAAGTTGAAGCCTTCGACGAACTCGACGCCATTCTTGACGACCTTCGGACCCGCTACGACGAAACACCGCAGTGGGAGTTTTGTGAAGGCTTCATGGCGGCCGTGATTTGCATGCGCAGGCCGGTTGAGGTTGATGAATACCTGGCCGCCCTGCTGGGCACGCCCATTGCAGGTGATGTACAGGGTGATGAGCCCGACGAAGACGGCGGCTCATTTGCCAATGACGCACAACGCGCGCGCTTTTTAACCCTCTGGCACCAGCGCTGGCATGAAGTGGCCACCGCACTGGATTCAGAAGTCAAGTCACTTGAAGACGACCGCTGCTACCACCCCGAGGTGATGGACATTCGCGGTGCAGTGGCCGACATGCCGCCTGAGGAGCAGGCCAAATTCAAGGACGATGAGCTGCCCGCTTTCGCGCAGGTCTGGGCACTGGGCTTTATGTTTGCGGTGGAATACTGGCCCGAGGAATGGGCTGCCCCGCGCGACAAAGACGCGGCCAAGTGGCTCAATAGCGCGCTGGAGGCCATCGTGGCCATGACTGAAGACGACACGGCCAAGCCTGAAGTCTCGCCTTTAAGCGAAGACGGCGCACACAGTACCAGCATCGCCCGGCTCAACGCCTTTGGCGAAGCCATCTGGGCCGTGTACGACCTGCGCGAGCTGTGGAAAACCATCGGCCCCCGGGTTGAAACCGTGCGCGCCGTGGTCACGCCGGGGCGTAACGACCTGTGCCATTGCGGCAGCGGCAAAAAGTACAAGAAGTGTCATGGGGCGGGTTAAGTCGACTGAAACAGCCAATAACAAGCTTTATGCGCCCGCAGGTATTTGTCTTTGATTCAGAACGATAAGTAAAACAATAAAAACAGAATAAAGCCTGGCTCAGACTTCAAATCTTTCTAAAACCATGCAGCCCCCTGTACAACGATATTGGCACCACGTATTGCGCGACACGGCGTGCAGACCCCGTCATTGCAGAAACGCTTGCCAGTTTGGTTGAAGTTCAAGACGGTCGGCGGTTTCTTGATCTGGCGTGCGGAACCGGAAACTACACAAACGCACTGTCGGACATTGGCGGGAGCTGGCGTGGCTGTGACATCTCTGAAGTCATGATCCGTCAGGCTCGTTTGAAGAACGCCTCCATTGACTGGCAATTGAGCAAAGCCGACGCGCTTTCCTACCCAACCGGGTTCTTTGAGGGTGCGATATGTACGCTTGCCATTCACCACTTTCCTGAATTGTTAAAGCCGTTTCAGGAGGTTTACCGGGTACTTCATCAAGGTGCGTTTGTTCTGTTTACAGCCTTTCCAGAGCAGATGCACCAATACTGGCTATGTCATTACTTTCCGGAAATGATGAAGAAGTCAATCGGGCAGATGCCGGCACAAAACCTTGTCACGGCTGCATTGCAATCAGCCGGTTTCAAAATCGAAAAAGTCACACCGTTTTTTGTGACCAATGCGCTGCAAGACCTGTTCTTGTACTCAGGCAAAGAGCGTCCCCATCAATACCTGGATCCTTTGGTTCGTGCCAACATATCTTCCTTTGCCTCGCGGTGCTCACCCGCAGAGCTAAGCGCTGGGCTTGAGCGCTTGAGCAAAGACATTGCGTCTGGCGAGTTTTCAAAAGTGGCCTCGTCTTATGCGTCCGCGCAAGGTGACTACGCTTACATCGTTGCCCGCAAAACGCTGTGAAGAGGGCGGGCAAAACTGAAGCAGGCAGCGCTACAAGATCGCGTTGGGGCTTTCGCCCCGCTCGTAGACCACATGTGCGCGGCCAACAATCAGTGGGTCGAGCTTGCCTATCTGGGCCACGTCTTTGTTGGTGTACGGCAGTTTGTGCAGCACGTAACGCATGGCGTTCAGGCGGGCGCGCTTTTTGCAGTCGCTCTTGATGACGGTCCAGGGTGAATCAGCTGTGTCGGTTTCAAAAAACATGTTTTCCTTGGCGCGGGTGTAGTCCTCCCACTTGTCCAGTGAGGCCAGGTCGACCGGGCTCAGTTTCCATTGCTTGAGCGGGTGGTTCTCGCGCTCCTTGAAGCGGCGGCGCTGCTCCTTGCGGCTGACACTGAACCAGAACTTGACCAGGTGAACGCCACTGCGCACCAGGTGGCGCTCAAACTCTGGCGTCTGGCGCATGAACTCGGCGTACTCTTCGTTGGAACAAAATCCCATGACCCGCTCAACACCCGCGCGGTTGTACCAGCTGCGGTCTGCCAGCACGATCTCGCCGCGCGTGGGCAGGTGCTGCACATAGCGCTGAAAGTACCATTGGCCACGCTCGATTTCGCTGGGTTTTTCCAGCGCCACCACGCGTGCGCCCCGGGGGTTGAGGTGCTCCATGAAGCGCTTGATGGCGCCGCCTTTGCCCGCTGCGTCACGCCCTTCAAACAGGATGACAACGCGTTGGCCGGTTTCCTTGACCCAGGCCTGCAGCTTGAGCAGCTCGACCTGCAAATGAAACTTGGTGTCTTCGTAACTGCTGCGGCGCATCAGGTTGCGGTAAGGGTAGCCGCCATTGCGCCAGTCGTCGGCCAGCTCGTCGTCCGGGTTGAGGCCCTTGCTGGCCGCGTCCCCCTTGGCCCGGCCTGTCAGCGCCTGGCGTAGCACGCGGGCGTCGTCTGGCGACGCGCCTTCGAGCATGGCGCGCAGGCCTTTGGCGCGGTCTGCGGGGGTGCCTTTGGCGCTGGGGCGCACCAGGTCGAGCGCGGCAGCAACTGCTTTGCCCTGCGCGGCCTCCATCGCCTGGCTGGCCACAAACTTGCCTAACTTGCGCCCCTTGGCGGACGGGGCAATGTCCCCTTGGGCGGCCTTGCGCGGGGTGGCGCGACTGGTTTTTGCGGCGATCATGGGCTTGGTGGGCTTGGTGGGCTTGACGGTCTTGAGGGGTGCGTTGGGCATGTTGCAAGTTCCTGATAAACGGTTGGGTCAAAGCGCCCCGCTGGGAGCCAGATTGCCATGTGAATATTAAACCGATGCCGCCTTGGCCACCTTGACACGGCTCAAACGCCTGCTCAATACAAACGACCCACACCACGGCGCAAGCCCGCCCTGGCCAGAGCGGCGCAGCATGACCGTATTCAGCTGCCAAACGCTGAATGACCGCTCTATAGACTCTAAAAATTGCTATTATTTCAGGAGCTGCTTGCGCATGTATTCATTGACTTGCAGACCTAAATGATGCCTGAAATGAGCTAAAAACAGGGGTTTTAGCGCCTTTTCCAAACATTTTTCATGTCCGCTGTGCCATCATTCGCCCATGAAACGCAACACAGACCACCTGATTGGCCGCGGCTCTTTGGCGCAACGTTTTGAGCAGGGCCGCCTGGCACGGCTAGACTGCCCACGATCTTCACTGGGTGTGCATGATGGCGGCGGGCGGGATGGCCTGGCGCTGCTGGCGGCCAGCAATGCGGGCCGTATTGCCGAGCTGCTGCCCACCCGCTTTGGCCGGATGCTGGCCAGCCCGTTTGCCTTTTACCGGGGCGCTGCCATGCTGATGGCGCATGACCTGGCGCAAGCGCCGCGCTGTGCCGTCAGCGTTCAGTTATGTGGTGATGCGCATCTGTCCAACTTTGGCTTGTTTGCCAGCCCCGAAAGACGGTTGCTCTTTGGTCTGAATGATTTTGATGAAACCGTACCGGGCCCTTTCGACTGGGACGTGCGGCGGCTGGCCACCAGTTTTGTGATTGCCAGCCGCGAACAAGGCTTTAAAAAGTCGGTCATTGAAGGCATTTTGCAAACCCTGCTGGACACCTACCACCGCCGCATGCTGGACTTTGCCGAGATGGACACGCTTGACGTGTGGTACCACCAGATGACCAGCGAGACGCTGCTCAAACTCGGTGGAGCCAGCAAACTGGAAAAGGCTGCGATTAAAAAGGCCCGCGCCAAAGGCAGCCGCGAGCTGGTCAGCAACGCCGTTGAATGGGTGGACGGGCCAGCCGGCCAGGAAATGCGCATCAAAGACACCCCGCCGTGGGTGTACCACGAGGCCGGCGCCACAGCGCGTGAGATCGGCAAATTTGAGCTGGACATCCAGACATTTTTTGAGCAATACCGCAGCAGCCTGAACGCCGACCGGCAAGTGTTGTTTGACCGCTACGAGCTGATGGACGTGGCGGTCAAGGTGCCGGGCATTGGCTCGGTGGGGACGCGCTGCTTTGTGGCGCTGTTTGCTGCGGATGGTCACCACCCGCTGTTCTTGCAGTTCAAGCAGGCGCGTGACTCGGTGCTCATGGCGCCGCTGGGCCTGAAGCCGCACGCGCACAATGGCCAGCGCATTGTGGACGGCCAGCGGCTGAGCCAGGCCACCAGCGACATCTTTCTGGGCTGGGCCAGCAGCAAGGCACTGGGCGCAGAGTTTTATGTGCGGCAACTGCGGGACATGAAAGGCTCGCTCGATGTGACGCTGTTCAGCGCGGATGACATGACCGACTATGCCCAGGCCTGCGGCTACGCCTTGGCGCGTTCGCAGGCCAAGGCCGGCGACCCGGCGCTGATTGCCGGGTACATTGGCAAAAGCCATGCGTTCGATGTTGCCATTGCACGCCATGCCTTTGCCTACGCCGATCAAAACGAGGCCGACCATGCCGCACTGAAAAAAGCGGTAGCCAGTGGCGCCGTGCAAGCGGTGAAAGACAGTCTTGATGACTGATGAGGGCCGCAAAATAAGCTGCCATCAATAGCCCCAGCCCGTACTTTGCCTTCAAGCCCGCGCTAGCATCTGCGCACTATGGATTCTTTATCGCAACTGGTTTTAGGCGCTGCCTGCGGGGTGGCTGTGATGGGGCGGCGCTCGGCTGTGTGGAAAGCCGCGCTATGGGGCGGCGTGGCGGGCACGCTGCCAGACCTGGATGCTTTTATTGACTATGGCGATGCGGTGCGCAACATGACGTACCACCGCGCTGAAAGCCATGGTCTTTTTTACCTCACCCTGCTGACACCGCTGCTGGCCTGGCTGGTCAGCAAAGTGCATGGCGAGCAGGCATTGTTCAAGCGCTGGTGTGTGGCGCTTTGGCTCGCGCTTTTCACGCACCCGCTGCTGGACACCTTCACGATTTATGGCACGCAGTTGTTGCAACCGTTTTCTGAGCATCCGTTTGGCATTGGCAGCATGTTCATCATTGACCCGCTGTACACCTTGCCGTTGCTGTTTGGCTTGATTGCAGCGCTGTCAATGAAACAGTTGGCCGGGTTGCGTTGGAATGCTGTTGCCTTGGGTTTGTCTTGCGCTTACCTGGCCTGGAGCGTGGCTGCGCAAGCTCACGTTGAGCGTTTGGTCCGGGCGCAGGTGGGTAACTCGGCCCAGGTTTTAGTCACGCCCACACCGTTGAACACTGTGGCCTGGCGCATTGTGGTGATGAATGGCAACACTTATTCAGAAGGGTTTTATTCCTTTTTTGATAAAGACACAAACATCAGTTTTGATGATTTTCCGAATCAGCCTGAGTTGATCAACGCACTGAAAGACAACTGGGCTGTGCAGCGCATGGCCTGGTTCACCCATGGTTTTTACAGCCTGCGTGAGGTTAACGGACAAGCCATGCTGGCTGATTTGCGGATGGGTCAGGAGCCTGGCTATGCGTTTCAATTCGTGCTGGCGCAGCGCGAAGGCAGCGGCTGGAAGACCATCACCCCGCAAGAGGCGGGCAACCGCGGCGATGCCGCCAAGCTGCTGCCGTGGCTGTGGGCGCGCATCAAAGGCCAAGACATCGCGCCGCCGCGCTGACGCGCCGTGTTGCAGATGCCAGCGTTTCGGGTTTGATCCTGGTCAAGCCAGTGCAGGCCAGAATCGTCCATACTGCACTTACTTGAAGGGGGACGCCAGGAACACCCGCACCACCGCACCGACCCAGCCAGCCAACAGCCTGATCCAGCAGCTTGCGCGCGAGATGATGGCCTTTGCGCCGTTTGCGCAAATGGACGAAGCGCATGTGCGCCTGTTTGTGCAGGGCAGCGAGCAGCGCTACTTTGCGCCTGACGAAGCCGTGATGAGCCCCACCGATGGGCCGGTGTGCGAGCTGCTTTATATCCGGCGCGGCGCCATCAGTGGCACCAAGGGCCTGGCGCAACTGGCGGGTGGCAGTTTTTTGTATGAGTCGGGGGACCTGTTTCCCATCAGCGCGGTGATTGCAGCGCGTGCTGTCACGGCAACTTACCTGGCGCGTGAGGACAGCTTTGTGCTGGCGCTGCCCAACGCCAAAGTCCAGGCGCTTGCCGCTGCAAGTGCGGTGTTTGCAGACTTTTTAAATCGCCGGGTCCAAAGCTTTTTGGACCTGTCGCGCAAGGCGCTGCAAAGCCAATACGCCTCCAAGGTGCTGGCCGAGCAGTCGATGGAAGCCCCCCTGTCTGAGCTGGTGCGTTTTGCGCCGTTGAGTTGCGACAGCGCAACGCCGATCCGGGCGGCACTGACGCTGATGAAAGAGCGGCGGGTTGGCTCGATGCTGGTCTTGCACGCCGACCAAAGCGTGCAGGGCATTTTGACGCGCCATGACGTGCTGGACCGCATCACCCTGCCTGCGGTGTCGCTTGACGCGCCGATCAAAGACGTGATGGTCTCGCCCGTGCATTGCCTGAGTGACGGGCACACCGCACAAGACGCCGCGCTGATGATGTCACGCTACGGCATCCGCCATGTGCCGATCACGCGTGACGGCAAGGTGATTGGCATCGTGTCGGAGCGTGATTTGTTTGCAATGCAGCGCCTGAGCTTGCAGCAGCTGTCAAGCTCGCTGCGGCAGGCGGTTGACCTTGACACTTTAAAGGCGCTGGCGCCTGGCATTCGTCAATTTGCCGAACGGCTGCTGGGCCAGGGCATTCAGGCGCGGCAACTGACGGGGCTGATCAGCCACCTGAACGACCTGCTGACCCAGCGCCTGCTGGACTTGCTGGCCACCCAGCACGGCCTGGACAAGTCGCAAGCCTGCTGGCTGGCCCTGGGCTCTGAGGGGCGGGATGAGCAAACCATCGCCGCCGACCAGGACAATGCGCTGGTACTGGGCGACGACCTGCCACAAGACCAGACCCAACGCTGGCTTGCATTTGCGCATGACGCCAACCAGGCGCTGGACGCCTGCGGCTACCCGCTGTGCAAGGGCAACATCATGGCCAGCAACCCCGAACTGTGCCTGACAGCCACGCGCTGGCAAGAGCGATTTGCGCAATGGATTGGCTATGGCACGCCTGAAGACTTGCTCAATGCCAGCATCTTTTTTGACCTGCGCCCACTGTGGGGCAACGCATCACTGGCCGAGGCCCTGCGCCACAGCATCACGGCCAAGGCCGCACCCACGCCGCGCTTTTTGAAAATGCTGGCGCTCAATGCCCTTGAACGCACCGCGCCCCTGACCTGGACCGGCGCGATTGAGACGCACGACGACGGCACGGTTGATTTAAAGCTGCGGGGCACGGCAATATTTGTGGACGCTGCGCGACTTTACGCCTTGGCCAACAGCATCACCGCCACCAACACCCGCGAGCGCCTGCTGGCCGTTGGGCAGGCGCTGAATGTCAAGCCAAGGGAATACGAAGGCTGGGTGGGCGCGTTTGAGTTTTTGCAAATGCTGCGCTTGCGTGTGCAAACCGAGATTGCCGAGGGGCGGGGCGACCCGGACCACCCCAACCGGATTGAAGTGCGCACCATGAACACCATCGACCGGCGCATTTTGAAAGAAAGCCTGCGCCTGATGGGCGAGCTGCAGCAGCGCATGCAGCTGGACTACGGGCGATAGATCATGGCGCTGCTTGACTGGTTTTCTCGCCACCCGACCACCCCTCAGCTCACGCATGAGCGCTGGGTGGTGGTTGATGTTGAAACCAGCGGGCTCGACCCACATGCGGCGCAGCTGCTGGCCATTGCAGCCGTTGCGGTGCAGGTGGACTGGACGACCCGCAAGCTCAGCATCGTGCCGGGCGACAGCTTTGAAGTGGACATCCGGCCCGAAACCGTTGTCAAAGACAAAGGCAACATCCTTGTGCATGGCATTGGCCAAAACCGCCAGCTGCAAGGGGAAAGCCTGCAAAGCGCACTCGCCAGCTTTGTTGGCTACATCGGCGACGCCAGACTGATGGCGTTTCATGCCTGGTTTGACAAAGCCCTGATCGGGCGGCACGTCCAGATGGCCATGCTGCCGGGGATGGCCAAAGGCCTGCCCAACCCCTGGGTTGACATTGAAAAACTATGCGTCGCCGTCCACACAGATATCAAAGCCCATTCGCTGGACGAATGGATGGACGAATTCGGCATCACCTGCGCAGCCCGCCACGAAGCCGCTGCTGACACCTTCGCCGAATGCGAAGTATTGCAACGCATCTGGCCACGCATCGCGGCACAGTCAACCGGCTGGGCCGACATCTTGCGACTGGAAAAAGAAGGCCGCTGGTTGACACGAAACAGTTAGGCATCAAATCTGCTATTTGTTTTATAGCTGTTTGCGCCCGTATTCATTGGGCTACAGCCTGATTTAACTGCATTAATTTTGAAAAACGACGGTTATGGCGGCTAGTGCGTGGGTGCTCATTTGGATGTCCAACTGGATTCTGATTTTTTGGCGCAATAGGTATCCTGGACGGTTTCAGCCTGCGCAACGCGCTGGGTTTTACCGATCAGAAAAATCAGCCAGTAGTCACCGTCATCAATGTAAACCCGCATGGGTACAACTTGAGCTTGTCAAGCTCAAAGCCCACATGCCCGATGCTGGTTGCAGAACCCTTGCCTTGACATTCAATCGACTATTTGCCCACCGCAAAACGTCCGTGTGTAAAACGACTGCACACAAGCTGCTACGCGACCAGGCGCACGCAGTGGCGTTGGCACGCCGCGAGATGCGCAGCAAGCAACCGCATGCTTGCGCAGTCAATAACACTTGGGGCATAGACATGACGGGACGAGCCGACGCAGCCGGTCAAATTCATACGATTTTGGGCATCGTTGATCACGGTAGTCGGCGTGCCTTGCTGCTAAAAGTCATCAGTCGCAAGTCCAGTTGGCAGCTGCTGTCTTGGCTGTGCCTGACGATAGACAGATTTGGCAAGCCGCAATCCGTCAGAACTGACAACGAACGGTGTTTTACAAGTGCAGTGTTCGGCTTTGGTTTGAAGCTGATGGGCATTCATCATCAAAAAACCCATGTCGGATGCCCTTGGCAAAACGGCCGGGTTGAAAGATTTTTTGGCACATTAAAACAGCGCTTAAAGCAGGTTAAGTTCGACAACCGCAAGGCGCTAGCCAGCTTGTTGCACGACTTTGATGTCTGGTACAACCAGATTCGACCACACCAAAACCTGGGCGGATCAACACCGTATGAGGCATGGCAAACAACGCAGACGCCAGAGGCAAGGCTCTTACAGCCGCCCAAAAAAATTCACTTCATACGGTACTGGGACGACCTGCTATGCGGTTTTTATATACAAAGGTAGCCACCACAAGAACGCATCAAAACAACTGCACAAATGATGTCCGCGATGCGAGCCAGACAAGCGCGTTGCGTACGAGAAACAAGCTTTTTATCATCTAATTTCAGCTAAACGCATGAAAAATGCACACCTGTAGAACAGGTTTCAAGCAACAAAACGCCTGAACTTGAAAAAGGAGGGGGTTGAAAATAGCCGCGACTGGCTATTCGGACGGCGGACAGGACACCTGTGCGTTTTGAATGGCGCTGAT
>JANMIH010000083.1:0-1823 GCA_031375685.1 Polaromonas sp.
GAATCAGTGATCTGGTCGAGCTGGCGGTTGACTTTGCCAATCAGCATCTCAAGTCCGATGGCGCGTTGGTCGTCAAACTGTTTCATGGCGGTGCCTATGACCCTATGGTCAAGCTGTTCAAAGACACTTTCATCGCCGTCAAACGCTTCAAGCCCAAGGCGTCGCGGCCTGGCTCATCAGAGACTTTTTTGGTCGGTTTGGGACTGAAAATCAGACCCTGAACGGGCAAAAATTCCTAAACCCGTGTTCTTTCAAAGGGTGTCTGCTTCAATTTATACGGTTTTTGCACTTGAAAGGCCTAAAATGCGACGCATCTGCCCCTTCAAAGACGCACTTTGTGTATCTGGGTTTTTTGATTGGAGTTCTCCTTGAACAATCAGTGGTTTTCAAAAGTTGCAATCTGGCTGGTGATCGGTATGGTACTGTTCACCGTTTTCAAGCAGTTTGAGACACGTGGTGGCACCAGTGCCAACTACTTGGGCTATTCAGACTTTCTTGAAGAAGTGCGCGGCAAGCGCATCAAATCCGCCACCATCGCTGAAGGTCAGGGCGGCACTGAAATTGTGGCCACCACGACAGATGACCGCAAAGTACGTACCACCGCGACCTATCTGGATCGCGGCCTGGTTGGCGACCTGATTGCCAACGATGTGAAGTTTGATGTCAAGGCACGTGAAGAGGGATCACTGCTGATGACATTGCTGGTCAGCTGGGGCCCGATGTTGCTTTTGATTGGCGTGTGGGTTTACTTCATGCGGCAAATGCAGGGTGGCGGCAAGGGCGGGGCATTCAGTTTTGGCAAGTCCAAAGCGCGTTTGCTGGACGAGTCCACCAATCCTGTCACCTTTGCTGACGTTGCTGGTTGCGACGAAGCCAAAGAAGAAGTCAAGGAGGTCGTTGACTTTTTGAAAGACCCGACCAAATTTCAAAAGCTCGGCGGACGTATTCCACGCGGCCTGTTGCTGGTCGGCCCGCCGGGCACCGGTAAAACGCTGCTGGCAAAAAGTATTGCTGGCGAGGCCAAAGTGCCTTTCTTCTCCATCTCAGGTTCAGACTTTGTGGAAATGTTTGTCGGTGTCGGTGCATCCCGTGTGCGCGACATGTTCGACAACGCCAAGAAAAACGCCCCTTGCATTATTTTTATCGACGAGATTGATGCGGTCGGCCGCCAGCGTGGCGCAGGCCTGGGTGGCGGCAATGATGAGCGAGAGCAAACCCTGAACCAGATGCTGGTCGAGATGGACGGCTTTGAAACCAATGTTGGCGTGATTGTGGTGGCTGCCACCAACCGCCCTGACATTCTGGATGCTGCCTTGCTGCGCCCCGGCCGTTTTGACCGCCAGGTGTATGTGACGCTGCCAGACATTCGTGGCCGCGAGCAGATTTTGAATGTTCACATGCGCAAAGTTCCGTTGGGTCAGGACGTGAGCCCCGGCGTGATTGCACGCGGCACACCTGGCATGTCTGGCGCTGATTTGGCCAATCTGTGCAACGAAGCCGCCTTGATGGCCGCACGCCGCAATGCGCGTACGGTCGAGATGGTCGATTTTGAAAAAGCCAAAGACAAAATCCTGATGGGCCCTGAGCGCAAGAGCATGGTCATGCCTGAAGAAGAGCGCCGCAACACGGCCTACCACGAGTCAGGCCACGCACTGCTCGGCAAGATGCTGCCTAAGTGTGACCCGGTGCACAAAGTCACCATCATCCCGCGCGGTCGGGCCCTCGGCGTGACCATGAGCCTGCCCGCACAGGACCGCTACAGTTATGACCGCGAATTCATGTTGAGCCAAATCAGCATGTTGTTTGGCGGGCGTATCGCTGAA
>JANMIH010000085.1:0-1855 GCA_031375685.1 Polaromonas sp.
ATTGCCAGTGGAGAAGAAGAAGCGCTGACGGCCCGCATCATGGCCCGCTATGAAGAGCGTTTGACGGCTTACCAGAGCGTGGACTTTGATGACCTGATTGGCCTGCCGCTTAAGCTGTTGCAAGAGCACGACGCGGTGCGCAGCAAGTGGCAAGAATCGCTAGGCCACGTACTGGTAGATGAATACCAGGACACCAACGCTAAGCAATACGAGGTGCTGAAGTGTTTGGTAGGTGAAAAAGGCCGCTTTACCGCCGTGGGCGACGATGACCAGTCGATTTACGGCTGGCGTGGTGCCACGCTCGACAACCTGAAAAAGCTGCCGGTTGATTACCCGACCCTGAAAGTCGTGAAGCTGGAGCAAAACTACCGCTCGACCAGCGCCATCCTGCGCGCGGCCAACAACGTGATTGCGCCGAATCCCAAGCTCTTTCCTAAAACGCTGTTCAGCGAATTGGGTGAAGGCGAGCCGGTGCGGGTGGTGGACTGCGACAGCGAAGAGCACGAGGCCAGCCGCGTGGTGGCGCGCATCCAGAGCCTGCGGGCTGAAGGCACGCTGCAAGCGGCAGGCGGGCAGTACCGGGAGTGGAAAGACTTTTGCGTGCTGTACCGCGCCAACCACATGGCCAAGCCGTTTGAAAAAGCGTTTCGCAAAGCCAACATCCCGTACAAGGTGTCGGGCGGGCAAAGCTTTTTTGACCGGGCTGAAATTAAAGACCTGTGCTGCTGGTTGCGTCTTTTGGCCAACAACGACGACGACCCGGCCTTCATGCGCGCCGTGACCACACCCAAACGCGGCATTGGCCACACCACCCTGGGTGGACTGGGAACGTTTGCCAGCCAGTACAAATTGAGCTTGTTTGAAGCGCTGTTCAGCAACTCGCTTGGCTCGATCTTGCCCGCCAAGGCGGTGGCTAGCCTGCACGAATTTGGCCGCTACCTGAACGACCTGGAATACCGGGCCAAACGCACCGTGGGCGCGGAAGACGCGCTGGTTTTTTTAAAAGACTGGCTCAAAGAAATCGACTACGAAAAGAACCTGTACGACGGCGAGGACAGCGAAAAAATCGCTGCCGTCAAGTGGACCAACGTGATGGACTTTTGCGAGTGGATGGCGCAGCGCTGTGGCGGGCAGGATGATGATGAAGCAGTGGGTGCAGTCATGACGGCACCGACCAAAACCATGCTCGAAGTGGTGCAAAGCATTGCCCTGCTGTCCACCTTGAACGAGCGCGAAGGCGACCAGAACGTGGTGACGCTTTCAACGCTTCACGCCGCCAAAGGACTGGAGTGGCCGCATGTGGTGCTGGCGGGTGTCAATGAAGGGCTGCTGCCTTTTAAAATCGACGATGACGGCAACGAAGAAGACATCGCCCTGCGACTGCAAGAAGAGCGCCGTCTGATGTATGTCGGCATCACGCGGGCGCAGCGCACACTGGCCGTGAACTGGCTGCGCCGCCGCAAAAAAGGCCGCGACACAATCGCCGGGCTGCCGAGCCGGTTCATTGCCGAGATGGCTTTGAACAAAGAAACGGCCCGAGAAGACCCGCGCGAGAAAATCAAGGCTTTGCGGGCTGAGTTTGCGCAGCGGGCGCTGAATGCGGCTGCTGTTCAGGCGACAGCGCAACCATCAGAAACATCTGCGAAGAGTCTGGCCTGGGAATGACCATGAAAACCAAATCAATCGCTCTATTTTTGATAGCTGCTTGCGCAGAAATTCATTGGGCTAACGCCCAAATTGATGCTAAAAAAGAGCCAAAAACAGCCTGTTTAAGTGCCAAAAGCATCAAAGCTCCCCAGCTGTACGGCATTTGGCAAGTCACCTTCACCAACCCGCCTGCTGGCCTGCCCAAAAC
>JANMIH010000100.1:0-4764 GCA_031375685.1 Polaromonas sp.
CAGGGCAGTTGCGGAGCAGTTGCCGAGCACCAACAGGTGGACGGCGTTCCTGAACTATGTGGTGGCCAAAATCACCCGGCCATTGCCGCCCTGGATAGCACCAAAGCAACTTATGGCGACTGGCTAACTGCCGGATTTAGGGTTATGCATTGAAAACTGTTTGAGTCGGCTCAATGGTGATGCCCATGCTCACCGTGCACATGCTGGTGGGCGATTTCTTCCTCACTGGCTTCGCGCACGCTGATGACTTTGATGGCAAAACGCAGTGCCTTGCCTGCCAGTGGGTGGTTGCCGTCTAGCAGCACGGTGTCACCTTTGATTTTCATGACGTTGAAAACCATCATCTTGCCGTCTTCGCCGTGGCCTTCCAGCTGGCCGCCGACTTTGACGCCGGGCGGGAACTGCTTTTTGGGCAGGCTGCGCAGCAAACCCTCATCGCGCAGGCCAAAGGCGTCCTCGGGTTGCAGCTCAAGTGTGACCTGAAAGCCGCTTTCTTTGCCCTCCAGCGCTTCTTCAATCTTCGGCAGTGTGTTGCCGTAGCCGCCGTGCAGGTACACGCTGGGCTCTTTGCCGTCTTCAATCAGTTTGCCTTGCAGGTCGGTGACTTTGAATTGCAGGGTAACGGCGGTGTTTTTGTCGATTTTCATGGTTTTCAGTCTCAAACAGGGTGATTTCAGGCATCAAATAAGCCTCTAGACCAATCAATACGGGCGCAAGCAGCTACGAATAATATAGCGCTTGTTACGCTGCCTGGCGCAAGTGCCAAGCCTTGGGCCGGGTGAAGGTTTGAATGCCGTAACTCGACAATGTTAGCCCGATACCAGAATCCCCATAACCACTCCACGGCAGGCGTGGGCTGACGCGGTCGCAGCAATTCCAGTACACGCTGCCGGCGTTAACCTGGGCCAGCAGCGCCTTGGCGCGCGCTTCGTCCGGTGTGAAAACGCCTGCCGTCAGGCCGTAGCGGGTGTCGATCATCAGTTGCACGGCCTCAGCATCGCCAGATACTTTTTGTATGCCGATGATCGGGCCAAAGCTTTCTTCCTGCATCAGCGCCATCGTGTGATTCACGTTTGAAAACACGGTGGGTGCGTACCCGTTGCCCGGGCCAGGCAAGCGCTGGCCACCCAGCAGCAGCGTTGCACCTCTGGTTTTGGCGTCTGCGACTTGCGCATCCAGCACATCGAGTTGCGGGGCGCGCGTGATGGCGCCTATGTAGGTTGCGTCATCCATCGGGTCGCCGACTTTGAAGGTTTTGACCACCTCGACAAACGCTGCCACAAACGCATCGTAGATTTTCTCGTGGACGTAAATGCGCTCGACCGAGCAGCAGCTTTGCCCGGTGTTGTACATCGCACCGTCGGCCAGGGATGCCGCAGCGTTGTGTACGTTGGCATCCTCGCAAACATAGGTCGGGTCTTTGCCGCCCAGCTCTAATTGCAGTTTGATCAGGCGAGGGCCGATCGCTTGCGCAATTTTGATGCCGGTGGCATGCGAGCCGGTAAAAAACAGACCGTCGATTTTTTGCGCCAGCAGGGCCGAGCCTACTTCTGCGCCGCCAATCAGCGGCACAAAAACATCCTTCGGTACACCCGCTGCATGCAGCAGTCGGGCCATGGCCAGGCCCGTCATGGCTGCATATTCAGATGGTTTGTACAGCACAGCGTTACCCGTCAGAAGCGCGGGAACAAACACATTGCCGCCAACAAACCAGGGGTAGTTCCAGGCCGAGATGTTGGCCACCACGCCCAGCGGCGTGTGCTCAATCTGCTCCGTCATGCCGCCGTCGTTGAACACAGTTTGTGTGGCTGTGCTGGTTTCAACTTCTGCCATGAAAAAGTCAATCCGTCCCAGCAAACCGTTCAGCTCATTGCGTGACATGCTGATGGGTTTGCCCGTCTCGCGCGTCATGATGACCGCCAGTGCGTCCAGCTCGGACACAATGCCAGCCCGAAAGCGCGTGATACAGGCTTTGCGTTCGCTCAGGGGCATGCTTGCCCAGGCGGCTTGGGCAAGACGTGCCTGCTCGGCTCTGGCGGCAACGGATGACGCACTGTCTGCTGGCAAAGTGCTGATCAATTCCCCTGTGGCGGGGTTGTAAACATTCAGGGTGTTCATGATGGATGGGTGACTATAGATTGGCGGGCGGCGTCCAGAAAATCAGCCAGCAGCGGCGCGTCGTCCAGCGTGCCCAGCTCGGCGCTGTGAAACTCCGGGTGCCACTGCACAGCGGCAATGTAGGCGGGACCTGTGTAGCGGATGGCTTCAATCACACCATCTTCAGGGCAATGTGCTTCAGCCACAAAGCCTTCAGCCAGCCCCTTGATACCCTGGTGGTGAATGCTATTTATTTTATAGCTGGTTGCGCTCGTCAACAGAGCGTCAAGCCGTGTTTCAGGCACTATTTCAAGGGTGTGAAAGTGCTGGTCGTAAGCCTGGCCGTCGCGGTGTGCTCGTGCGTCTGGACGTTGCGTGCTGATGTCCTGGTACAGCGTGCCGCCAAACGCTACGTTGATCAGCTGCAGCCCCCGGCACACACCAAACACCGGCTTGCCCGCTTTGACAAGGGCGTGTACCAGCGCCTGTTCATAGGCGTCCCGAATGCGGTCGCCAAGCCATGCTTCCCGCAACGGCTCTTCACCATAGCTGCCTGGCCACACGTCTGCGCCGCCGTGCAGCACCAGGCCATCCAGCCACTGGGCGTAGTCGTTGACGTCAACACCGGTCTTGCTGTCCACAGGTGAAGGCACCATCACAGGCAATGCGCCGCCAGACATGACCCAGTGCGCCATCGACTGTTCTACATACTGCAGGGTTTTAAAAGCAAAGCTGCTGCGCGCCGGGTCGGGGTGCATGAAGCAGGCGCTGATACCGATCTTGGGTTTGTCCGTCATGGTTAGAGGGCGGCCTTGAAAAGCGCCTCAAAGTCCTGGGCGTTGCAGGGGCGCAGGTTGGTCTGGTGGCAAATGTCAGCCGTGGCAATCTCGACCAGACGCGGCAGGTGCGCTGCCGTCACACCATGCTTTGACAGTGGCCCAACAATACCCAGGCTTTGCTTGAGCTGCTGCAGCCAACCCACAAACGCCCTGCCGCCGCCCGCCACGCCGCACACATGCGCCAGCTCGTCAAACTTGGCTGGTACAGCCTCGTAGTTCCATGCCAGCACGGTGTCAATCATCAGCGCATTGGCCAGGCCGTGGTGCAGGTTGCACACCGCGCCCAGCGCATGGGCGCACGAATGCACCGCGCCGAGGTCTTTTTGAAACGCAATCGCGCCCATCATCGACGCCATCATCATGTCGCTGCGCGCTTGCAGGTTATCGGGTTCCTGGTAGGCCGTGAGCAGCGCAGCGGCAGCAATGCGCGTGCCTTCCAGCGCAATGCCATCACACAGCGGGTGGTAGGCGGGCGACAGGTAGCTTTCAATGTTGTGGGTCAGCGCGTCCATGCCGGTTGCTGCGGTGATGTGCGGCGGCAGGCCCAGCGTGAGTTCCGGGTCGGCAAACACCACCTTGGCCAAAATTTTGGCACTGAACACCACCCGCTTGAGGTGGGTATCGTTTTCACTCACCACACTTGAGCGGCCGACTTCAGAGCCGGTACCTGATGTGGTGGGCAAAGCTACAAAATAAGGCAGCTCGTTAACGATTGGCTTGACTTGCGGATGATCCCAAACGTATTGGAGAATGTCGCCCTCATGCGTGGCCGCAACACCCACCACTTTGGCCACATCCAGTGCCGCCCCGCCGCCAAAGCCAATCACGCAGTCTGCGTTATGCGCTTTGTAGGCAGCCGCGCCATCCATCACCTGGCTGCAGGTCGGGTTTCCAAATACGCCCGAAAAAACGGCAACATCCAGGCCATTTAAATGCGTTATGAATTCAGCCAGAACAGGCAGCGCACCCAGCGCCTTGTCCGTCACGATCAGCGGACGTTTATAGCCAGCCGCCAGCAAATGCGCAGCGACCAGCTTGCGCGCACCTGCGCCAAACTTGATGGGGGTAGGAAAGGAAAAGCTGGAAATGCTCATGGTGTTTTATCGTACTCGGGTGACTTAAATAATTTCAAAATAGCGCTTGAGTTCCCAGTCTGTCACGCCGTCCAGCCATTGCCGCCATTCCCAGTCGCGGGTGGCGGCAAAGTGGTCTACGAAGGTGTCGCCCAGCCAGTCGCGTGCAATGTCGGATTGCTGAAAAATGCGCGTGGTTTCGATCAGTGTGCGGGGTGCTCTGGCAATGTGTTCTGCACCGCCATTGGTGCCAGTAATAGGTGGGGCAGTGAGTTTGAGGCCTTTTTCAACGCCGTCCAGCCCGGCGACAATCACAGCGGCCATGGCCAGGTAGGGGTTCACATCAGCACCCGGGCAGCGCGTTTCAAGTCGGGTGGCTTTGGGGCTGCCAGCAATCACGCGAAAGCTGGCGGTGCGATTGTCAATACCCCAGGTCGGTTTGACAGGTGCCCAAAAGCCATCGACCAGACGTTTGTAGCTGTTGATGGTGGGCCAGATCATCGGGCCGAACTCCATCATGCAGGAGACCTGTCCGGCAACATAGCTCTCGAACAGGGGGCTCATTTTGCGCGGGTTCTTCGCGTCATAAAAGAGGTTATTTTTCCCGTCAGACAAGCTCTGGTGAATGTGCCCGCTGCAACCTGGCAACTGCTGGTTGGGCTTGGCCATGAAGCTGGGCATGATGCCGAAGCGGGCACCGATCTCCTTCGCGCCGGTCTTGAACAGGATCGCGCGGTCGGCCTGTTCCAGCGCTT
>JANMIH010000147.1:0-2651 GCA_031375685.1 Polaromonas sp.
CCCTGTTTGTAGCGGCAAAGCTGGCCAAAGCCAGTATTGCCGAGATCACGCAGCACCTGTGAATCATGCGAGGCAACCAAGACGTCAGCTCTGGCACGTAGGTGATCAACATCACCACGCTGAAAGTTGCCGCCATCATGATCCACAGGTGCTGCGTGATCTCGGCAATACTGGCTTTGGCCAGCTTTGCCGCTACAAACAGGGTGCCGCCCACGGGCGGGGTGTAAAGCGCAATGGCCAGGTTCGCTGTCATGATCACGCCCAGGTGAACCAGATCTATCTTGAAAGCCATCGCCAGCGGCAAGAACAGGGGTGCAGCCATCAGCAATGCGGGCAACGGCTCGATAAAAATACCCAGCAAAACGAGCGCAATGTTGAGCATGATCAGAAACACCCATTTGACGTGCGCCACAGACGACACCCAGTCGGCCATCTGCTGCGCCACAGCTTCAGCCGTGATGAGCCAGGCCAATGCGCCTGTTGCGCCTATGACCAGCATCACGGTGGCGCTGGTCATGAATGCTTTTAACAACAGATCCGGAATGTCTTTGTAGCTCATGTCGCGGTATAAAAACAGCGACACGATCAGGCCGTAAACCACCGCCACAGCAGCCGCTTCAGTCGGCGTAAAGTAACCTGACCAGATGCCGCCAATGATGAAAACGGGCATCAACAAGGCCGGACCGGCACTGACACCAGCGCGCCAGATCGCGCCCAGTGATGCAGGCTTGCCGCCAGTATCAACGCCGGTTTTTTTGCCATGCCACATGCAGACGGCAATTAGCGCAAAGGCTGAAATCAACGCGGGCACCAGCCCGGCCATTGACAGCGTGCGCATCGACACACCTGAGACAAAGGCGTAAACCAAAAATGGAATCGACAGTGGCATCAGCAGCGCCAGCGTGCCAGCCACTGCGACCAGTGCTGCTGCAAAACCGCGTGAATAACCCTTGGCCAGCATGGCCGGAATGACCAGCGAGCCAATCGCTGCGGTGTCAGCAATCGCTGAGCCAGACACGCCACCAAACAGCAGGCAAGAAATCACCGTCACCACGCCCAAGCCACCCGGCAGCCAGCCGAACAGCACATTGGCGAACTCAACAATGCGTTTGCCAACGCCGCCGTGCGCCAGCAACTCGCCGGTGAACACAAACAGTGGCACGGCGATCAAGATAAACGGCTCCACGCCACCGATAAAAGACAGGAAAATGCTCTCCATCGGATACTGCATCCCGTAGATGCCAACAATACCCACCGTGGTCGCCAGCAACGCGATCATCAAGGGAATACCGGCCAGCGCCAGCGTGAAAAAAGAACCAAAAATAACGAGTGACAGCATGGTTTAAATCTCTTCAATCTGTGGGGTAGCGATGGTCTCTGGGCACGCCGCACAAAATTTGAATCAGGTCCCACCCCACAAACAGCACCATCAAACCTATGCCCAATGGCAAGGGGATGTACTGCACCGCCATGGGCCACTCCAGCGTGGTCAAGACGTTGTCCCAGCTACTGCTGACGATGCGCAGGCCGTAAAACAGAACAATCGCCAGCACAGCCAGGGTAAAGACTTGCACGGTGGCGTCTGCCCAGCGTCTGCGCGCTGTTGTCAGCTTGTCCAAAAACTCATTGA
Source organism: Polaromonas sp. (assembly GCA_031375685.1). GTDB lineage: Bacteria > Pseudomonadota > Gammaproteobacteria > Burkholderiales > Burkholderiaceae_C > Polaromonas. Next base: position 1,631 of record JANMIH010000147.1, read on the forward strand.
TCGACATATGCGCACCGCGCTGGGCGGCTGCCGCACCATCCAAAAAGGTCACCCACACCATCAGCAATTCGCCCAGCTCGGTCAGCCAGGCCAGGTCTTTGCCGAACGCATGCAGCACCACGTTGATAAATATCAGCGTGGCCAGCGACGCGCCGATGCAAATCACCAGCCAGTCCACACATTTACCAATCAGGTAAATGACCGTTGGCGGTCTGGGTGGCAAGCCCGGCATGGGTAAGCCGGGCTCGGCGAAACGGGTTGCGGCGGCTTGCATGGTGGCAATTCTTTGGGTTATTTGACGGCTTTGCGGATGGCAGCCGTTTCAGCCAGCACAGCATCGACGTCAGCGCCATACTTTTCGCGGGCTTTGGCGTAGATCGGCTCAACGGATTTGCGGAAAGCCGCAATATTGGGTGTGCGATTGATTTTTGCGCCTTTGGAGGCCATGTCAGCCAGCTGCTTTTCGTCCCCATCGCGAATCATGTTGCGCTGAAATGGTGCAACTTCCTTGGCGGCTCGCGTCACGGCTTGCTGGTCAGCAGGCGACAACTTTTGCCATGTTTTTTCTGAGATCACCAGCGGAATTGGGCTGTACACGTGGTTGGTCAAGGTGACGTGGGGCGCGACCTCATAAAACTTGTTGGATGCAATGGTGTCAATCGGATTTTCCTGGCCTGACACCGCGCCTTGTTGAATGGCCAGATACACCTCGGGCAGCGGCATGATCTGAATACCAAAACCCATGGCTTCGAGCTGCCAGCGCATCATCTCGTTCGGGAAGGTGCGCAACTTTTTGCCCTTGGCATCTTCCGGGCCATTCAGAGGATCACGAGTTGTCATATTGCGAAAGCCTGCCTCCCAGGTTGCCAGAAAACGAAAGCCTTTGGCGGGGGCTTTGTCAAACTGGGTTTGCAACCATTTGGACTCGTCATAAAACTTCCAGCCCTGGGCGTAGCTTTCAATGATGAAAGGCATCATGGTCAGATTCAGCGACGGCAATTGACCTGCATACGAACCCGTG
>JANMIH010000269.1:0-1534 GCA_031375685.1 Polaromonas sp.
AGTTGTGATGGTCGGCGAGAACAGCGGATATTTTCACCTGTTGCGGGCACACTTTGTGCAGCGACAATCAGCGCATGGCCAACATGCAACTTCAAGACATTTTATTTTCTCAAGGGTTTGGCACCCGCCGCGTCTGCGCAGGGCTGATTCAACAAGGTTTTGTGGCTGTAGACCAGCAGATATGTGCGCAACCTGCTACTGAATTTGTAGCGCCTGGCCTGCACTTCACCGTTCAGGGCGTGGACTGGCAGTATCACGAAAAAGCCTACCTGATGCTGCACAAACCAGCAGGGTACGAGTGCTCACAAAAGCCCAGCACCTACCCCAGCATTTACACCCTGCTGCCCGCACCGATTCGCCAGCGTGGCGGCGGCGCAGCGGCAGGTGTGCAAGCCGTGGGGCGGCTGGACCAGGACACCACAGGCCTCTTGTTGCTGTCAGACGACGGCAAATTCATTCACCGCATGAGCTCACCCAAACACCATGTGCCCAAGGTGTATGAGGTGACGGCCAAGCACCCGGTAGACGACAAGCAGGTGCAAAAGCTGCTGGCAGGCGTGGTGCTGGACGACGACCCCAAACCCGTCAAGGCCGCAGAGTGCATACAGACAGGTGCAAACCGATTGAGCCTGACCCTGACAGAAGGCAAATACCACCAGGTCAAACGCATGATTGCAGCGGTCGGCAATCGGGTGGAAGGTGAGGGTGGGGTGGGTGGCTTGCACCGCTCGCGGATTGGTTCGCTTAATTTGCCAGCGGATTTGAAGGCTGGGCAGTGGCGGTGGTTGACGGCTGTGGATTTGGCGGCGATTTCGGGTTGAGGCGACTCATTGGGTTAGATTTAAATTCCGTACTTGATTCATAACTACACTGTAGTTATAATTGACTCATGAGTAATCTAAGCTTTGAATGGGATGAAAGCAAAGCTGCGGCAAATGCAAAGAAGCACGGCGTCAGTTTCGAGGAGGCGAAATCGGTTTTCGTCGACGAACGAGCCAAACTGATTGATGACCCCGATCACTCAGAAGATGAAGATCGTTTCGTTCTGCTTGGTTTAAGCGGGGCATTGCGATTGCTTCTGGTTTGTCACTGCTACCGGGGTGACGGCAACGTCATACGAATCATCTCAGCCCGCAAAGCAAGTACACAAGAATCAAAGTCCTACCCGTAAAGGTGTCACATGCGCAAAGAATACGACTTCACTGCTGCCAGAAAGAATCCCTACGCAGCGCAACTCAAAAAACAAATCACGATTCGACTGGATGAGGAATCGATCAGCTATTTCAAGTCCATATCGCAAGATGCCGGTATTCCTTATCAAAGCCTCATCAATCTGTATTTGCGCGACTGCGCAACGTCGCATCGCAAGCTCAATTTGAATTGGTCGTGAGTACCAATTTTTCCGCCAGGTAGCGCGGGGGCTCGCCAATCGACTCGTTTCAGGAGATTTTGATGCCTAGTATTTCGTTTCAATAAAACATTTACGATTTAGCCATTTCAAAGTCAAATGCCTTCCATTGGAAGCGAACCGGGT
>JANMIH010000270.1:0-3712 GCA_031375685.1 Polaromonas sp.
CATTGACCGGCGATGAAAACGCCACGCCCTCTTCAGTGATCTTGCGGCCTTTGCCGTCAGTACCACCGAGCGACCAGACCTGAAAGCCGCCGCTGTCGGTCAATATCGGCTTGTGCCACGCTTCAAACTTGTGCAGCCCGCCAAATTGTTTGAGCACGTCCAGCCCGGGCCGCATCCACAAATGAAAGGTGTTGCCCAAAATAATTTGCGCGCCCATGTCATGCAGCGACTGTGGCATCACCCCCTTGACCGTCCCATAGGTGCCAACGGGCATAAAGATGGGGGTTTGCACGACACCGTGGTTCAGTGTCAGAGTGCCGCGCCGGGCGTGGCTGGTGGGGTCAGTGGTGAGGACTTGAAAGGTAAGCATCGGGAGAAAAGAGTTAAGCGATTTTAAGCCGCTTGCCAGAGAGCCAAACTTTGCTTGAAGCCGATCAAGCCGCCGCTCTTTTTTGCAACAACATCGAATCCCCGTAGCTGAAAAACCGGTAACGCTGCCCAATCGCATGCTGGTACAGCGCCATGATGTGCTCGTAACCTGCAAAAGCGCTGACCAGCATCATCAGCGTGCTTTTAGGCAGGTGGAAATTGGTCAACAGCAAGTCAACCACTTCAAACCTGAAACCTGGCGTGATAAAAATATTGGTGTCGTTGCATGCGGCGCCAAATTTGGCGTGTGACTCCAGCGCACGCACCGTGGTTGTACCTACCGCCACCACGCGACCGCCGCGTGCCTTGCAATCTGCAATCGCCTGCACAGTCGCGGGCGGTACTTCAAAACGCTCAAAGTGCATCACGTGGTCGCTGATGTTTTCAGCTTTGACGGGCTGGAAGGTCCCTGCGCCGACATGCAAGGTGACGCTGGCGCGCTGCACACCGCGCGCTTGAAGCTGGGCGAGAACGGCTTCGTCAAAATGCAGCGCGGCCGTCGGCGCGGCCACGGCACCGGAGTGTTTGGCAAAAACGGTCTGGTAGCGCTGCTCGTCGTGGGCAGAATCATCATGGGTGATGTACGGCGGCAATGGCACATGGCCGAATTGAGCCATCAGCGCATAGGGGTCACTGCTGAGTTTGAATTTGTAGAGCGGCCCGTCTTCCTTCGGCCAGCGGCCCAGCAGCGTCGCGGTAAAGCCGCCATCCATCTGCATGACTGCGCCGGGCAAGGGCTTTTTACTGACTTTCATGTGGGCAGCGACTTCATGACCTGACGCGGCATCGGGCGACAGCACGCGCTCGATCAGCAGTTCAAGACGACCGCCACTGGCCTTCTGTCCGAACAGCCTGGCCTTGACAACCTTGGTGTCGTTGAAGGCCAGCAAGTCGCCAGGCAACAGCAGATGGGGCAAGTCGGTGAACTGCCGGTCAACCAAAGCAGTAGCCCTCGCATCCAGCAAACGCGAACCACTGCGCTGCTCGGGTGGGTGTTGGGCAATCAGTTCGGGGGGGAGTGTGAAATCAAAATCACTGAGGGTAAAGACGGTCTTCATACAGGCACAATTGTCCCACCATGCCGCCCCCTGCCAAGGACTCCAAACCAGCGCCTGCCAAAACAGCCGCCCAAAAAGCATTGGACAAACTCGGCCTGCGCCGCGACATTGACCTGGCCCTGCACCTGCCGCTTCGTTATGAAGACGAAACCCGCATCACCAAGCTGGCCGATGCACGGGATGGTGACCTGGTGCAGATTGAAGGCCAGGTGACGAACAGTGAAATCACTTTTCGGCCACGTCGTCAATTGCGCGTGACGCTTGACGACGGCACTGACACCTGCACGCTGCGGTTTTTAAATTTCTACCCCTCGCATCAAAAAACCCTGAGCGTGGGTGCGCGGGTGCGGGCGCGCGGTGAGTTGCGTGGTGGCTTTGTCAGCCGCGAGATGGTTCACCCGAGTTTCAAGTTAGCTGGCGGTGAGCTGCCCGGTGCGTTAACACCGATTTACTCAACCGTTGCGGGTTTGCCTCAGGCGTATTTGCGCAAAGCGGTGCTGGGCGGTTTGGCCCGGGCTGATTTGACTGAGACCCTTCCCGCTGAATATTTAAGCAAAAATCTGCCAAAACCCATGTGGAAATTGCGTGAGGCGCTACAGTTTTTGCACAACCCAACACCTGATATAGCCCTGGCCACTTTTGAGGACCACAGCCACCCCGCCTGGCAGCGATTGAAAGCAGAAGAGCTGCTGGCGCAGCAGTTGTCGCAGCTCGAAGCTCGGCGCGTGCGTGCGGCGATGCGTGCGCCACCGTTGCTAGCCGGCTCACTGCAAAACACCCAGTGCACGTTGCATGACCAGTTGCTGGAGCGCCTGCCCTTCCGACTAACCGTTGCGCAGCAGCGCGTGGGTGTTGAAATTGCCGCAGACCTGAAAAAAAACGTGCCCATGCACCGGTTGCTGCAAGGAGATGTAGGCTCTGGCAAAACCGTCGTGGCTGCCTTGGCAGCCGCCCGCTGCATGGATGCCGGCTGGCAATGCGCGTTGATGGCACCGACCGAGATTCTGGCCGAACAACATTTCAGAAAACTCATCACTTGGCTGGAACCACTGGGCATCAAAACAGCGTGGCTCACGGGCAGCCAAAAGGCCAAAGAACGCCGTGAAGCGTTGGCGATGATTGCCAGCGGGGAAGCAGGGCTGGTGGTCGGCACACATGCGGTGATTCAGGACAAGGTGGTGTTTAAAAACCTGGCATTGGCCATCATTGATGAGCAGCACCGTTTTGGCGTGGCACAAAGGCTGGCGCTGCGGTCCAAAATGACGTCAGATGCAAATTCTGAATTGCCTGGCGGCAAGGAGCCTCACTTGCTCATGATGACCGCCACCCCCATCCCGCGCACTCTGGCCATGAGCTACTACGCCGATCTGGACGTGTCCACCATTGACGAGCTGCCACCTGGTCGCACCGCCATCGTGACCAAAGTCGTCAACGACAGCCGACGCGATGAAGTGATCGAGCGCATCCGCAGCCAGATTGTGCAGGGCCGGCAGGTGTACTGGGTATGCCCGCTGATTGAAGAAAGCGAAGCGCTGGATTTGACCAACGCCACCCAGACGCATGAAGATTTGTCGGCTACCCTGCCCGGCGCCATGGTCGGCCTGCTGCATTCACGCATGCCTGTGGCCGAGAAAAAAGCCGTGATGGCACTGTTCAACGACGGCGTGATGGCGGTGCTGGTCAGCACCACGGTGATTGAGGTTGGCGTGGATGTGCCGAATGCATCGTTGATGGTGATTGAGCATGCCGAAAGGTTTGGCCTGAGCCAGTTGCACCAGCTGCGTGGCCGGGTGGGGCGTGGCGCGGCGGCGTCGGCTTGTGTGCTGCTGTATTCAACGGGTGATGCAACGCGGTTGGGTGACACGGCCAAGGCGCGTCTCAAAGCGATGGTGGAAACCAACGACGGCTTTGAAATTGCGCGCCGTGATCTGGAGATTCGCGGGCCCGGTGAATTTTTAGGTGCTCGCCAATCAGGTGCCCCGTTATTGCGGTTTGCAGACTTGGCAGTAGATGCTGACTGGCTGGCGTGGGCCAGGGCGTTAGCACCGCACATGCTGGACAAGTACCCGGCTTTGGCAGCACAGCACGTGATGCGTTGGCTGGGCAGCAAAGGTGAGTTTTTAAAGGCTTGAATCCACCGCCGCCTCCTAGTATTTCGTTTCAATAAAACATTTACGATTTAGCCATTTCAAAGTCAAATGCCTTCCATTGGAAGCGAACCGGGT
>JANMIH010000275.1:0-2545 GCA_031375685.1 Polaromonas sp.
TTCGGGAGCCGTCGCTGAAAGTCGCCAGCTTGCTGGTGGATGCACCGAAAGTCAATTTAAACGCCTTTAATGCCTTGGGCGAAAGCCCGTTGATGCTCGCCGCACTCAAGGGCCATCTGGCGCTGTCAGACAAGCTGGTCAAAAAAGGCGCAGATGTGAATAAAACCGGATGGACGCCACTGCATTACGCCGCCAGCAACGGGCACGTCGAGGTCATCAAACTGCTGCTTGAAAACCACGCCTACATTGATGCCGAATCACCCAACGGCTCCACGCCGCTGATGATGGCCAGCATGTACGGCAATCCGCAGTCGGTCAAGCTGTTGCTTGATGAAGGCGCAGATCCGTTACTTAAAAATCAGGTCGGCTTGACTGCCTTGCAGTTTGCCGAACGTGGGAACCGGCCTGATTCAGCCCTGATGCTGACCAAGGCCATGCGCAGCAGGCAACTGACGGGAAAGTGGTGACCCCGCGGTTTTCCTGCAAACAAGAAGATTGATTTAAGATTCCACGATGTATATTATGTTAAGTAATAATTCAACTTTCAAAAATGCAGGCAAATGGGCATCCCTCGTCCTGCTCGCTGGCAGTCTTGGCATGAACGCCTGGGCACAAAGTCCAGCGCCTGACAGCAGCTCCGGCGCACTGCTCGCCAAACATACCAGTCTGGCCAGCGCTTTAGCCAGCAATGCTTATGGTCGCCCTCTGGGGCTGGATTCTTCTGAAGCTGGCGACCTGGTCAGTGGCAACGCCTACGCCGTGCTGGATGCGCCGTTTGCCAGCGTCAGCACATCGTTTCGCAGTGCCATCACCTGGTGCGACGTGATGATCTTGCACATCAACACCAAGTATTGCCGCGTGATAAGTGGCAGCAACCCGGCAATGCTGAAAGTCCACATCGGCAAAAAAACACCCCAAACCTTGCAGGATTCATTTCCACTTGAATTTGTCATGCGCCAGGTCAGCACATCAGCCAGCATGCTGGTGGTGCAGCTCAATGCAGAAAAAGGGCCACTGGGCACCAGCAACTACCGCATTGAACTGCAAGCCGTGCCGATTGAAGGCAACAAAACCTTCATGCACCTGCGCTACGCCTACGAATACGGCATGGCAGGCAAGCTAGCCATGCAGGGCTACCTGGCCACAGGTGGGCGCGGCAAGGTTGGTTTCAGCATCAAAACACCAGCCACAGCCAACGCCAAGGCCACTTACGTAGGCGGTGCGCGCGGCGCAGTTGAGCGCAACACCATGCGCTACTACCTGGCCATTGATGCTTACTTGCAAGCCCTGCCCTTGCCGCCAGCGCAGCAAGTCAATGGGCGGCTGGAAAAGTGGTTTGATGCTACTGAGCAGTTCCCGCAGCAGCTCAGAGAAGCCGACAAACCCAGTTACATGGCGATGAAAAAAAACGAAATTCAGCGGCAGCAGGCTGCAACGGCAGCACCCTGAAAACTCGACGGTAGCCCGCGTCTTACATGGCGCGTGGTCATGCGGCTACCTGTGATTCAGGGGGTGTGATTTACCGTGTACGGGTGGCGTTTGCCACGGCCACACTGGTAACACCCATGACCCCGAATAAACGAAAAGTCGCTGCCAATGGTGCAGCCAAAAGCCCTGACAACGCCAAAGCCAAACAGCAGCAACTGGAGTCTTTCACAGACCCCGTCGCCCCCCTGCTGACCACCAATCAGGGTCTGCAAATCCCTGACAACCACAACTCCCTCAAAGCGGGGCCACGCGGCCCTACCCTGCTGGAAGACTTCATCCTGCGTGAAAAAATCACCCACTTTGACCACGAACGCATCCCCGAGCGGGTGGTGCATGCCCGTGGCTCAGCCGCACATGGTGTGTTCAAGCCCTACAAGTCCATGGTGCAGTACACCAGCGCTGGCTTTTTGCAAGACCCGGAGATTGAAACACCGGTGTTTGTACGCTTTTCAACCGTGGCTGGTGGGGCAGGTTCTGCCGATACCGTGCGTGACGTGCGCGGGTTTTCGGTCAAGTTTTACACGCAAGAAGGCAATTACGACCTGGTGGGCAACAACATCCCGGTGTTTTTTATACAAGACGCGATCAAGTTCCCCGACCTGATTCATGCCGTCAAGCCCGAGCCGCACAACGGCATGCCGCAAGCGGCCAGCGCGCACGACACTTTTTGGGACTTTGCCACGCTGATGCCCGAGTCCACCCACATGCTGATGTGGGCCATGTCAGACCGCGCCATTCCGCGCAGCCTGCGCATGATGGAAGGGTTTGGCATTCATGCGTTTCGCTTTGTCAATGCGCAAGGCGTGTCGCACTTCGTCAAGTTCCACTGGAAGCCCAAGCTGGGTGTACACAGCCTGGCCTGGGACGAAGCACAAAAACTGGCCGGCAAAGACGCAGACTTTCACCGCCGCGACCTGTGGGAAGCGATCGACAGCGGCAACTTTCCTGAATGGGAACTGGGCGTGCAGATTGTTGATGAAGGCAAAGAAACGGAGCTGGGCTTTGACATTCTGGACCCAACCAAACTGATCCCTGAATCACAAGTGCCGGTGCAACT
>JANMIH010000276.1:0-1906 GCA_031375685.1 Polaromonas sp.
CCCTGTTCGCGAAAGACGGTGTTCAGGTCCAGCACACCTTGCAAGTCCACGCCCAGCTTGTAAGTGATGCGTTTTTTATCATCGCCCAGGCCAAAACCGGCCTTGATGATGTGTGGTGACTCGAGCAAAACGCCTACTGCGTGGCGACATTCAGCGTCTTCCAGTTGAAAAATCCAGGCTTTGTTCAAGGTAGACAGTTGGACGATGTGCGGCCCAGTCGATGCCTCGTTTTTGGCAAAAGTAGGTTTGGATTCAGTATCAAACCCCAGCGCCTTTTCATCGTGAAGCGCCTCTAGTGCGGCCTTGGCTTGCTCTGCTGTTGCGACCAGCTGTATTTGGCCAAGGCCAAGCCGGTCAAAGCTTTCGAGCAGGTTGATTTGTTCTTTGTCGGGGGTGTGGCGTTCAGTCATGTGTGTCGATTTTGCTTGAGTCAGAATACAGGCGTCGACGACTTCACTGATTTGATGAAAAATAACCGAATAAATACTGGCCTCGGGAGCCTTGCAGGTTTGGGTGGCCTGGTCTATTCAACTGACGCGGGCCGCATGTGCCCGGATTGCCGCCAGAGGGTTGCCAGTTGCATCTGCAACACGCAGGTACTGCCTAAAACCGATGGCGTGGTGCGGGTCAGTCTGCAGACCAAAGGCCGTGGGGGCAAAAGCGTCACGTTGGTCAAAGGCTTGCCGCTAGATGCCGCCGCGTTAGCCCTGATGGGCAAGCAGTTGCGCAGTGCTTGCGGCTCGGGTGGCACGGTCAAAGACGGCGTGGTTGAAGTGCAGGGCGACCATGTTGCAACAGTGATGGCCGCTTTGCAAAAGCAGGGCTACACCGTTAAACGCGCTGGCGGTTAAGCGGGCACGTTCTACTGCTAAAAGCATAGCTGCTGGCGCCCGCCAATTGGCGCATTCAGACCGATTTGAAACGACAGGTAACAGGCTTGTAAGCATGTGTTCGTCGTATTACCATGCATGTGCTGGGTCAAATCCAAAAACGGAGTCATCTTGAACACATCGACATTTCTATTTTTATGTCTGGGCCTGCTGGCCGGCGCAGCTCTGGGTGTAGGGGTTTATGTGTGGTACCTGTGGCGCCAGGCCAGCGCAAAAATGCGCTTGCCCAGCAAGTGGCCGCTAACGTCACGGGTGTTGATGACCAATGAGGAATACGAAGTCTTCAAGTGGTTGACAGGTGTTTTTCATGATCATTTGGTGATGGTCAAGCTGCCTGTGCTGAGGTTTACCGTACCCGTCAGCAAAGACGAAAACGGCGGCGGTGCGCGCTGGCAAGAACTGCTGGGGGGTGTGTACTGTACGTTTACTGTTTGCACGTCCAACGGCAATGTGGTGGGCTGTGTCGACGTGCCGGGCAAGCGCGGGATGAACAAAAACAATCGCCAGCTCAAAGAGTCACTGCTGTCAGACTGCCGTGTGGCCTACACCGTGGTGCGCAGTGTCAAACTGCCGCAAGCCGGCGTCGACCGCCGTGTCTTCCAAGAGGGTGCAGACTCGCTCCCCTCGGGCTGTCCAGACGCGAAGCGTCACGCGACCGGCCGAGGGGATGAAGTACAGGAACGTCGTGGCCTCGCGCCCGGCCGCGAACGGATTGGGGAAGTTCGCGTAGCTCGACTTCGTGTCGTTCGCCGCGAATCCGGCGCTCTCGGTCCACATGGGAAGCGTGCCGGGAGATTCGGGCTGCACCCCCACGGCCAGGAGCGCATTGGCGGGCTGGATGATCCGGATCCCGCGCCCGTCAATCGCAATGCGGAATCGATCCACCGTCGAGGCGCCCTTTGGATTCATCGCGAGTTCAATCGTCACCGGAGTGCCAGGAATCACGTCGAGCGGAGTAGCCCATGTGATCATGGCGGTTGTCGAATCGAGCGTGAGCATCCCCGACACACCGAGCG
>JANMIH010000341.1:0-3290 GCA_031375685.1 Polaromonas sp.
CTACACCCTGTCGGGCGCTGACCCGGAAGGTATCTTTCCGGCCATTCTGGGCCACGAAGGCGCGGGCATTGTGGTTGACGTCGGCCCCGGCGTGACCACGCTTAAAAAAGGCGACCACGTCATTCCGCTTTACACGCCTGAATGCCGGCAGTGCAAGTTTTGCCTGTCGCGCAAAACCAATTTGTGCCAGCTGATTCGCGGCACGCAAGGCAAGGGTTTGATGCCTGATGCCACCAGCCGCTTCAGCCTGGATGGCAAGCCGATTTTTCATTACATGGGCACGTCAACTTTCAGCAACTACACGGTAGCGCCTGAAATATCGCTGGCCAAAATCCGTGAAGACGCACCGTTTGACAAGGTTTGCTACATCGGCTGCGGCGTGACCACTGGCATTGGTGCCGTGCTGTTCACGGCCAAGGTAGAAGCAGGCGCGAACGTGGTGGTGTTTGGCCTGGGCGGTATTGGTTTGAATGTGATTCAGGGCGCAAAGATGGTGGGCGCTGACAAGATCATCGGCGTTGACATCAACCCAGCGCGGCAAGCCATGGCGCGCAAGTTCGGCATGACGCATTTCATCAACCCAAATGAAGTTGAAAACGTGGTGGATGCCATTGTGCAGTTGACCGACGGCGGCGCCGACTACAGTTTTGAATGCATTGGCAACACCAAGGTGATGCGCCAGGCGCTTGAATGCACCCACAAAGGCTGGGGCCGCAGCATCATCATTGGTGTGCCTGAGGCCGGGGCTGAAATCGCCACCCGCCCGTTTCAGCTTGTCACAGGCCGCAAGTGGGAAGGCTCGGCCTTTGGCGGCGCGCGTGGCCGCACTGATGTACCGAAGATTGTGGACTGGTACATGGAAGGCAAGATCAACATCGACGACCTGATCACCCACACCATGCCGCTTGAAGACATCAACAAGGGTTTTGATCTCATGAAAAGCGGCGAGTCTATTCGCGGCGTGGTCTTGTTTTGACCGTTATGGAATTGCTCAGTGAGCATGCCTGCTTTGGCGGACAGCAGCGCTTTTACAAACACGACTCCAAAGAAATCGGCTTGCCGATGCGCTTTTCAGTCTTTTTGCCGCCCCAAGCTGCACATGACTCTGCGCATGGCGCTGTACCGGCATTGGTTTACCTGGCAGGCCTGACCTGCAACGAAGAAACCTTCATGACCAAAGCGGGGGCGCAGCGCCTGGCCGCTGAGCTAGGTTTGGCTTTGATAGCGCCTGACACCAGCCCACGCGGTGCGGGTGTCGCGGGTGAATCTGAAAGCTGGGACTATGGCGTGGGCGCGGGGTTTTACCTGGACGCCACACAAACACCGTGGGCTAAAAACTGGCGGATGGAAAGCTATATCACGCAGGAACTGCTGCCGCTGGTCACTACCGCACTGCCGATCAATGCCGACAAAGTCGGCGTCTTTGGTCACTCTATGGGTGGGCATGGCGCATTGACATTGGCGCTCAGGCATCCTGCGCTTTTCAAATCGGTTTCTGCCTTTGCACCCATCTGTGCGCCTGCGCAGTGCCCGTGGGGGCGCAAGGCGTTTGCAGGCTATTTGGGTGCAGACGAATCGAGCTGGGCGGCGCATGATGCGACGGCGTTGATGAGCAAGTTGAAAGCAGCGCCCTACCCCGGCGGCATCTTGGTGGATCAAGGGTTGGCTGACAAGTTTTTGGCAGATCAACTGCACCCACATTTGTTTGAAGCAGCCTGCGCATCGGTTGGCCAGCCCTTGGTGCTGCGCCAGCATGCTGGTTACGACCACGGCTACTATTTCATCGCCAGCTTCATGGCCGACCATTTGCGGCATCATGCGCAGCAGTTGACAGATCATTTGCTATATATTCAGTAGCTGCTTGCGTCCGTATTGATTGGGCTAGCGGCTTAAATGATGGGGGAAATTAGGTTAAAAATGCAGTTTTGAGTGCTTCGAGCGGTTTGAAACGCTGGTTACGAGGCTTTTGGGACTTCAAATTGGCTCGTTATTGGTGCCAAAAGTGGTTTCAGGCCAATCAATATAAGCGTAAGCTGCTCCTTAATAGGTAGCGCTATCGTACAGAACTTGACTCGCCATCTACGGCAGAAACCAATCTGACAGTCAATATACTTGCACCATGAAAAATCTAATCGCCCAGGGAATAGCCCGAAAACTCATACGCCTTGAAGACAACGACAAGTACATCGTTTATGCCGATCAAAACAAGCGACGTAACTTCGACAATCCCAAAGAGAAAGTTCAAGCTGAAGCGTATTTGAGTTTGGTACTTGACTACAAATATCCAGCTGGCCAAGTCAGGCAGTTCGTCAGCATACAAATGGGAGCTGAAACAAAAGAAGCCGACATCATTGTTTACGAAGATGCGTTGCGGCTAAAGCCACTCATCGTGGTCGAATGCAAAAGACAGGATGTCACGGAACTGGAGTTCCAGCGTGCCGTCGACCAAGCGTTCAGTTATGCGGTATCTGATGGTGCTAAATACGTCTGGACAACGTCTGGCATCAAAGACGCCTACTACCAAGTTCCGACAGAAAAGCCCAAAGCACGAATCACAATTCCCGACATTCCACAATTCGGGGTTAAAAAACTAGCGGCTTACAAATACGCTTACGGTGGCGGCACAACTGCGGCAGGTCAAAAACTCCAGCCGCTTGAATTGGTGACAGAAGACGAGCTAACTGCGCGTTTCAAGCAAGCACACCAAGCTTTATGGGGCGGTGGCGAGCTTAACCCTTCAGAGGCCTTTGACGAGCTGGACAAACTCATTTTTTGCAAAATCTGGGATGAACGTAAGCCGCGCAAGCAAGGCGAACCCTACAGTTTTCAAGTTTATGCGGATGAAACAGACGATCTGACCAATGCCCAGTTGCTGGTGCGGGTCAAAGCGCTATATGAGGAGGGGCGTAAAAAAGACAAAGAAGTTTTCAAAGACGATATTCGTTTACGCGCGAACAAGGTGCGAGCGGTGGTCGGCTACTTGCAAGACATTAATTTGTCTGACACAGACCTTGACAGTAAGGGGCGCGCATTTGAAACCTTTATGGGCTCATTCTTTCGAGGTGATTTCGGTCAATATTTCACCCCCAGGCCCATTGTCAAATTTATTGTTGACGTACTTCCCATCACGCATCAAAGCCGCGTACTTGACACCTCTTGCGGCAGCGGGGGGTTTTTATTGCACGCGCTGGACAAAGTGCGACGACAAGCAGACGAGTACTACCCCGACGAAATGGCGGCTCCGTCACTAGGACGCAAAGAAACCGCACGCCACAAAGACCACTGGCATG
>JANMIH010000313.1:0-8031 GCA_031375685.1 Polaromonas sp.
CCATGTTTGACGCTTTTGGCTCCATGGGCAGCACATCCGGTGCTGGCGCCCAGGAACCGCATGACAACGATGATGAGTCGCTGCGCAAACGTTACCGCACGATATTCATATCTGACCTGCACCTGGGTACGCCCGGTTGCCAGGCTACAGCGCTGCTGGATTTTTTGAAGGCGCACCCCAGCGACAACCTGTACCTGGTCGGCGACATCATTGATGGCTGGCAGCTGCGCCGAAAATGGTACTGGCCGCAAGCGCACAACGACGTGGTGCAGAAACTGCTCAAGCGTGCGCGCAAGGGTTGCCGCGTGGTTTTCATACCCGGCAACCATGATGAGTTTGCGCGGCAATTTATCGGCCACCGCTTTGGCGACATTGAAGTCGTGGAAGAAGCCGTACACATCACAGCTGACGGCCGGCGGCTGTGGATTATTCACGGCGATTACTTTGATGCAGTGGTGCAGTGCGCCAAGTGGCTGGCCATTGTGGGTGACAACCTGTACGAGTTCACGCTCAAGCTCAATCGCTACCTCAACACCATGCGCGCCCGCATGGGGCTGCCGTACTGGTCGCTGTCGGCTTACCTGAAGCAAAAGGTCAAAAGCGCTTTGAACTACGTCACGGACTTTGAAGTTGCCGTGGCCAACGAGGCGCGCAACCGCGGCCACCAGGGTGTGGTGTGCGGGCACATCCACCGAGCCGAAATGCGTGACATTGATGGTGTGCTTTATTGCAATGACGGTGACTGGGTTGAAAGCCGCACCGCGCTGGTTGAGCACTTTGACGGCACGCTGGAGCTGCTGCACTGGGCACCCACACATGAGGCGCAAGGTCGTGCGCAAGTTGGCAACACTGTGGCTGCCTGATACCTGAACACCGAAGTAAACGAAAATGAGAATTGCTCTGATCACTGACGCCTGGCAACCGCAAATTAACGGTGTGGTCACCACGCTGGTCGAGCTGGTGCGTGAGCTTGAAGCGCTTGGCCACCGGATCGACGTCATCCACCCAGGACTTTTCAAGACACGGCCATGCCCGGGTTATGCGGGCATTGACCTTGCGGTATCGCCCAAGCGGCTATTGACCGAAAAACTCGATGCTTTTGTACCCGAGGCGATTCATATCGCCACCGAGGGCCCCCTTGGTTGGGCGGCGCGCATCTACTGCCAAAAGCGATCCTTGCGGTTTACCACTGCTTTTCACACCAAATTTCCTGAAATATTGCACGCCGCATTGAGGATTCCGCTCTCATGGGGTTATGCGCTGTTCAGGCACTTTCACAAGCCTTCATCTGGCGTGATGGTGCCAACACAGGGCGTATTGCGCATGTTGTCGCACAGGGGTTTTAAAAATCTGCGCGGCTGGACGCATGGCGTGGACACAGAACTCTTCGCCTACCAGCCGCAGCCGCGTTTGTTGCCGGTCATGAATCCGCCGATGGGCCCGCTGATGCGCCCCATTTCTCTTTTTGTGGGTCGTGTGTCGTATGAGAAAAACATTGATGCATTTTTAAACCTCGACATTCCAGGAACCAAGGTCGTGTGCGGCGTGGGCCCGCTCGAGGCCAGCCTGAAGCTGCGTTACCCGCAAGTCCGATGGATGGGGGTGTTGCCCAGAGACGAGCTGGCCAAGGTATATGCCGCGGCAGATGTATTTGTGTTTCCCAGCCGGTCTGAAACCTTTGGTCTGGTGATGCTGGAGGCGATGGCCACAGGCACACCGGTTGCCGCATACCCGGTAGACGGGCCGCTCGAAGTGCTGTGCAAGGCCGGTGGTACGGATGATGGTCAGCATCATGGTGGGGTGATGGATGCAGATTTGCAAAAGGCCTGTTACAGGGCGCTTGCCGTGCCGCGCCACGAAGCCCGTTTGCGTGCGCTGGACTTTAGCTGGGCACAGGCTGCTCAATTGTTTGATGGTTTTTTGGTGTCTGTGCACCCCAATAAGATGCCAAACACCTGGCAAAATCGAGCGTCTCCCGTGACGACAGCAAAAAACACTGTCACACCATTGTCATCAAACCAGTGAAAACTGGCGTCCTTACTTTTGTTCACCTTTGACCACGTCGGTTTGAGCCGACACGCTTTTCTTGACCACTTTACAAGTCACTACCATCGCCCAGCCGGTTCGGTTTCTGGATCGCGATCAAAGCATTCTGGCCTTTAATGAGCGGGTACTTGACTGGGCCAAGCGGCCTGATGTTCCGCTGCTTGAAAGGCTGCGCTATTTGTGCGTCGTTTCGTCCAATCTGGACGAGTTTTTTGAAGTGCGCTCTGCACCGCACCTGACGGCGGCACTTGCCAGCGACGACAAAGGCTTGTACACGGCAGCATCATTCAAGACACTGTCCGAAACAGCACATGACATTGTGGCGCGCCAGTATTCGCTTTACAACGATGAATTGTTGCCTGAATTTGGCAGGCAAGGCATTCGTATCCTCTCGCACGGTGAACGAAATGCCGTCCAGAGGCGGTGGGTCAAGTCGTACTTTGAGCGCGAGGTGCGGCCGCTACTGATACCTGTTGGGCTGGATCCCTCACACCCGTTTCCGCAGGTAGCCAACAAGTCGCTGAACTTTATCGTTCGCCTCAGTGGCCATGATGCTTTTGGGCGTGAGAACGACATTGCCATTGTGAAAGTCCCGCGTGTGTTGCCGCGCTTTATCCATATGCCGACGCGCGGCAGCAACAAGGACAAACTGTTCGTGTCGCTGTCGAGTGTGATTCGTGCGCACTTGGCGGAGCTGTTTCCGGGTCGGGTGGTGGGGCAGTTCTCGCAGTTTCGAGTGACACGGCATTCAGACCTGGCAGTGGACGAGGACGACGTACAAAACCTGCGTACTGCCTTGCGCCAGGGGCTGGAGCAGCGCCACTACGGCCAGGCCGTGCGGCTGGAAGTATCTGCGGGCTGCTCTGACTACCTGTCTGGTTTTTTACTCAAGCAGTTTGACTTGCCTGAGTTGGCGTTTTACCGCGTGCATGGCCCGGTCAATCTGGTACGACTCACGCAACTGGTTGATCTGATCAACGACCCTAAGCTTTTATTCCCGGCCTACGACGCCTGCTACCCGACGCAGTTGGTACCGGGTCAGTCGTTTTTTGAGCGCCTCAAGCAGGGGGATGTGTCTATCCACCAGCCGTTTGAGAGTTTTGAAGGCGTTTTGGCGTTTTTACGTGAGGCCGTCAACGACCCACAAGTGCTGGCGATCAAGCAAACCATTTACCGCACAGGCTCAGATTCTGAGCTCATGCAGTTACTGCGTGAAGCTGTGCGGCGCGGCAAAGAAGTGACGGTGGTGGTTGAGCTGAAGGCGCGTTTTGACGAAGAAGCCAACATCAACTGGGCAGAAATGCTGGAATCGATTGGTGCGCAGGTGCTGTACGGTGTGGTGGGCCTGAAGACCCACGCCAAAATGTTGCTCATTACCCGGCGCGAAGGCCGCAAACTTGTGCGCTACGGTCATTTGTCAACTGGCAACTACAACCCGCGTACGGCCAGGTTGTACACCGACGTCAGCTACCTCACAGCCGAGCCGCTGCTGACTGCCGACATGGACAGTGTTTTTGTACATCTGGCCAGTCAGAGTCGTTTGCCCAAGCTGCATCACTTGCTGATGGCGCCGTTTCAGCTCCAGCGCAAACTGATTGAAAAAATTGAGGTGTTGGGTGAAGCAGCAGCCCATGGCAAAGACACGCGCATCGTCGTCAAAATGAATGCGCTGACCGACGAGGCCTTGATGCTGGCTCTGGTCAGGGCAGGGCAGCGGGGCGTGAAGATTGACCTGATTGTCAGGGGCGCGTGTATGTTGCCGGCACAAGTGCCAGGCGTTACCGACAACATCCGGGTACGCTCGGTGATTGGGCGCTTCTTGGAGCATTCGCGGGTTTTTTATTTTCGCAATGGCACTGACGAAACACTGCTGCTGTCCAGCGCTGACTGGATGAACCGCAACATGCTGCGCCGCATAGAGCTGGCCTGGCCTGTCACCGACCCAGTGATTCGTCAGCGCATCATCGACGAATGCCTGGTGGCATACCTGCACGACAAGGTCGATGCCTGGGACCTGCAAGCCAATGGCACTTACATGCGCGTCAATTCCCAGCCGCTACTGGGCGCCCAGGCCGCATTGATGAGACGCTACACGTCTGCGGTGCGGCGTAAAAAATAAGGCCACAAGGAGCCGCGCATGGACCTCATCTTATGGCGTCATGCAGAAGCGGAGGATTGGCTTCTTGGCGATGAGGCATCCGGACTTGACCTGGATCGCTCCCTGACGCAACGCGGTGAAAAGCAGGCGGCTCGCATGGCAGCATGGTTGGACAGACAGTTGCCTGAAGGCGCACGCATTGTGGTCAGCCCGGCCAGACGTTGCGAGCAAACTGCGTTGGCCTTGGGCCGAAAATACAAAATCCGGCCAGAATTGGCGCCGGACGCCACGCCTGAGCAGTTACTGGAGCTGGTTCAGTGGCCAAGCAACAAGTCCCCAGTGCTGGTGATTGGTCATCAGCCCATTTTGGGTCAAACCATTGCCCAGCTTTTAGCCTTGAAGGAAAGCGAATGCGCCGTTAAAAAAGGCGCACTGTGGTGGCTGCGTAACCGCGAACGTGATGGGCATAGCCAGACGGTTGTTGTCACCGTGCAGTCACCAGAGGTTATGTAGCGTTTACTTGGCAGATGCCGGGCGGCCTGTTTTGATCGCCGGGACTTTTTCAAGCGAGCTCAAGAAGGCGGCATCAGATTGGGCTGCCAGTGCCTTGATACCAGCACGCAGCAGTTCACTTTTTTTGACGGCGCGTGTCAACTTGGCAGCGCGGAGTTTGAGTGCTTCCAGCACCACGTATTCGACTTTTGGAATCGTGAAGCTGTCGCGAACCAGCTTTGGTTTCTTAGGCTTTTCAGCTTTGACGGGCTTGATGGGTTTGGCAGTTTTTGCGGTTTTTGAACCAGCGAACGCCTTGGACAGTGGTTTTTTGGCGGCTGGTCTTTTGGCAGCAACTTTGCCAGTGGCGGCTTGTTTTTTGACCGCAGATTTGACTGTGACAGCTTTTGCAGTGACAGGTTTGGTTGCCGTCTTCACGGGTGTCGTCTCAACTGCGGTTGCAGTCGGCGCTATGGTTTTTGCAGTTGCCATGGATTTTCCTTGTTGTAAACGGTAAAAATAAACCGTATATACAGTTTATATGGTTTACTTTATAACTGTCAAGTCTACGTTGACAGCTCGGAAACAATCAATGTCCAGGGTGTTTTTTGCCATGCCAGAACCTCTTCACGCAGCAAATGCGCAGACTGGGGAAAGCCTTCAGCCCAACCTGCTCTGTAGTTCAAAACAAAAAGCCGGCCCGGCTCGCTACCCGCCTCAAGCTGTAATCCGAGCAAATCCGGGTCACGACGGGCGTGGCACAAAATCACGGCAATTCTCAGGCACAGCAGTTGCTGGATGAATGACCGATCTTCAAAATTCACCTCCAACTTTCTTAACTTTCCCCTGTGCCCTAACACCAGCAAACTTAAACGGTGCAGCTCTGGCAGCGCAAAGCCTGGCGCATCGGTGTTGTCCAAAATGTAGGCGCCGTGCTTGTGGTAATCACTGTGCGAGATTTGGCTGCCAATCTCATGAACCTGAGCCGCCCATTTCAACTTGCGTAAATAGCGGTCAGCCTCTGCGTGCGCCTGGTGTGCTGTCAGCATGAGAAAAAGTTGCTGAGCGACCTTGCTGACGCGCTGAGACTGAACAGTGTCGGCGCCAAATTTAACTGCGAGTCGATCAACGCTTGTCGATCGCAGGTCGGTGGCGCCTTGGTCTCGATCCAGCAGGTCATAAAGCACCCCGTGGCGCAACGCGCCTACAGCCGCATGCATTTGCTGGATGTCCAGCAGGTCAAACACTGCCCGCAGCACGCTCACACCGCCACCAATGACAGCGCGTCGGTCTTCTTTCATGCCTTCAAGCTTCAATCGGTCTGCGCTTTGAGATTTGATCAAAAAATCCAGCAACCAGTCCAGTCCTTCGCGAGTGACCAAGCCTGGCGCCCAGCCGACGGCCGACAAGGCATCGCTGACAGCACCAATGGTTCCCGAAGAGCCGTAAGCCACATCCCATCTACTTGGCCGATAGGAGTTGGTGGCTTCATCAAGAATGGCTTTGGCAGCAATCTCTGCGCTTTCAAAAGCGCGTTCGGTGAACTGGCCGTCTGGAAAATACTTCATTGACCACGCCACGCTGCCGACCCGGTAGGACTCCATGGTGCGGGCTTCAAGCCCCTTGCCGACGATCATTTCGGTGGAGCGGCCGCCAATGTCGACCACAAGGCGCCGCTCATCGGACTGGGGCAGCATGTGCGCGACGCCCTGGTAGATCAGCCGGGCTTCTTCGCGGCCCGAAATAACGTCAATTGGAAAGCCCAATATTTTGGTGGCGCGAGCCAAAAATTCATCTCTGTTTCTGGCTTCCCGCAAAGTTTGTGTCGCGACTGCACGGACTTGGGTTTTTTTAAAGCCAGCCAGTCTTTCGCCAAAACGCGCCAGACAGTCCCAGCCGCGTTGCATGGCGTCCGGCGTCAGGTTGCGGTCTGCGTCAAGGCCGTTGCCCTGACGCACAGTTTCTTTGAGGTATTCGGTTCGGTTGATCTGGCCATGGTCGTGGCGACCGATTTCAAGGCGAAAACTGTTGGATCCCAGATCCACAGCAGCCAAAAGGATTCCATTTTGCATGGCTGAGTTTATCGTGGCACGAGTTCTGGAAAGAGTCTTGAGAAATAAAAAAACCAGTGCTTCTCTGAAAAAGCACTGGCTGACACTTTCAATTTGAAGTCACTGAGTCTAAAACCCAGTCAACTGCAAACAATCAACGAGATTAACGTGATGGGGGAGTTGGGGGAATAAAAACGCTGTCAACGATGTGTACCACACCGTTAGTAGCTGACAAGTCAGCCTTTTCAACCAAGCCGTCTTCAACCGTAACGAAATCACCAGCTTTTGACAGTGCCAGGTTTGCACCGTTGACCGTTTTAGCGTTGCCGTTTTTCACGTCAGCGGCCATCACCTTGCCTGGAACGACGTGGTAGGTCAAAACTGCTTTGAGTTTTGCCGGATCTTTGCCAAGGTCGTCCATGGTTTTGGCAGGCACTTTTGCAAAAGCTGCATTGCTTGGCGCAAACACCGTGAAAGGACCAGTACCTTTAAGCGTATCGGTCAGGCCAGCTTTCACAACCAGGCTGCTGAGCGTGCTCAGTTCAGGTTTAGCGGCAATGGTTTCTGCGACGGAAACAGGGTTAGGGGATGTTGCGCAAGCAGACAGAGTTGCAACAACAGCTGCAGCGATCAACAAACGGCGATTGGAAATAAAAGTCAGCATCAAAGTTACTCCTAGTTAATAACAACATTGAGCGTAGGACAAATCAATGACAAAAGCGTGACAAGGCTTAAAAATCTGCAATCAAGGAAACTTTGCTTTAAGCTTTTTCCAGCCGTTCAAGGTGCCTGTCATGACTTTGTCACACTAGTTTTTTACATTGACACATCTTTTCTTTGTTATCAACCCTAGAGGTATCTTTATGAAACTGAGTTTTAAATTTTCGCTGATCAGCGCTGTGACTGTTTTCACGGCGGTGTCATTGGTTTCTCATGCCCAAGAAATTACCGGCGCTGGCGCTACTTTCCCGGCACCAATTTATGCGAAATGGGCTGCTGATTACAACAAAGCAACCGGCGTAAAAATCAACGACCAGTCAATTGGCTCTGGTGCTGGAATCAGGCAGATTGATGCTAAAACAGTTGATTTCGGTGCTTCAGACATGCCGCAAACTGATGAAGTTTTGGCCAAGAAGGGTCAAATTCAGTTTCCAGCAGTGATTGGCGGCACAGTGCCTGTTGTCAACATCAAAGGCGTAGCGCCTGGTCAAATGCGACTTGATGGTCAAGTGTTGGCCGATATTTATCTGGGCAAAATCACCAAATGGAATGACGCGGCCATCAGGGCGCTGAACCCTACTTTGACATTGCCTGACGCGACAATCTCGCCTGTCCGTCGTGCAG
>JANMIH010000328.1:0-5153 GCA_031375685.1 Polaromonas sp.
GACACCACCCGCGCTAAGCCAACGATGCCAGGCTCTGCGCAACTGGAGTGATAAAACAAAACGCCATCGCCCACCTGCATCGCGTCCCGCATAAAGTTGCGCGCCTGGTAGTTGCGCACGCCCACCCACGGCACAGTGAAATCCTTGGCCGTTAGTGCGTCGTCAATCGAGCATTCGCTGGGCTCGGATTTCATGAGCCAATAATTTGTCATGTTCAAAAACTACCAAAACAGGAGCTGCTTGCGCCCATATCCATTGGCCTGAAGGCCTATTTCGTCCCAAAAATACGGTCGCCTGCATCGCCCAGTCCCGGCAGGATATAGCCGTGGTCATTGAGCTGACGGTCAATCGCTGCGGTGTAAATCGCTACGTCGGGGTGGGCTTTTTGCAGCGCGGCAATGCCTTCCGGGCAGGTCAGCAGGCAGACAAACTTGATGGACTTGGGCTGCAGTTTTTTCAGCCGGTCAATCGCGGCAATGGCAGAGTTGCCTGTGGCCAGCATCGGGTCAACGACGATGATGTCGCGCTCGGCCATTTCACCGGGCATTTTGAAGTAATACTCCACCGCCTGTAGCGTGGCCGGGTCGCGGTACAGGCCGACGTGGCCAACCCGCGCGCCGGGCACCACGTTCAGCATGCCTTCCAGAATGCCGTTACCGGCGCGCAGAATTGACACAAACACCAACTTTTTGCCGTCAATCATGCGGCCCGTCATCGTCTCCAGTGGGGTGTCGATCTGCACGTCTTGCAGCGGCATGTCTCGGGTGACTTCATAGGCCATCAGGCTGCTCAGTTCATTGAGCAGGGTTCGAAAGGTGTTGGTCGATGCGTCTTTGCGACGCATCAACGTCAGCTTGTGCTGCACCAGCGGGTGGTCTATCAGGTGCACGTTAGACATTTTGGCAATCCTGTTGATTTAACGGCGACGGCCACCAAACAGGCTGCCCAGCACACCGCGAATGATTTCCCGCCCAACGGTCGAACCCATCGTGCGCACCGCCGACTTGGCCATGCTTTGCGCCAAACCGTCATGCACACCGCCGCGCGGGCCGGTGGTGCCAAACAGCACGTCTTTCAGGCCACCCATGATGCCGCCAGAATCGTTTTGACCCGCCGCGCCGCCGCCCGGCAAGGTTTGCGCGGCGTCCGCGCCGGCTTGTGCGCGGGCTTGCAGCATTTCGTGCGCTGATTCGCGGTCAATCGTTTTTTCATAAACACCCGCCACCAATGAGTTTTGCAGCAAGGCGCTGCGCTGTTCAGACATGATCGGGCCAATCTGGCTGCCCGGCGGCAAGACGTAAACACGTTCGGTCACGCTGGGCCTGCCTTTGGCGTCCAGCAGGCTGACCAGTGCCTCACCCACGGCCAGCTCGGTGATCGCCGTTTCAATGTCCAGGCCAGGCTTTTGGCGCATGGTTTGTGCGGTGGCCTTGACGGCCTTTTGGTCACGCGGGGTGAAGGCGCGCAGCGCGTGCTGCACCCGGTTGCCAAGCTGCGCCAACACCGAGTCTGGAATGTCCAGCGGGTTTTGCGTGACGAAATAAACGCCCACGCCTTTGGAGCGAACCAGCCGTACCACCAGCTCAATGCGCTCGATCAGCACCTTGGGCGCCTCATTGAAGAGCAAGTGCGCTTCGTCAAAAAAGAACACCAGCTTGGGTTGCTCCAGGTCGCCGACCTCGGGCAACTGCTCAAACAACTCTGACAGCATCCAGAGCAAAAAGGTGGCATACAGACGTGGCGAATTCATCAGCTTGTCGGCGGTCAGGATATTGATCACGCCCTTGCTGTCCACCGTCTGAATAAAGTCGCTGATGTTCAGCATCGGCTCGCCAAAGAACTTGTCAGCACCCTGGCTTTCAATTTGCAGCAGCCCGCGCTGTATGGCGCCCACGCTGGCTGAGCTGACATTGCCGTATTTGGTGGTGAACTCGCTGGCGTTGTCGCCCACATATTGCAGCATCGCGCGCAGGTCTTTCAAATCCAGCAGCAGCATGCCGTTGTCGTCAGCGATTTTGAAAACCAGATTGAGCACGCCCGCCTGGGTCTCGTTCAAATTCAGCATGCGGCCCAGCAGCAGCGGCCCCATGTCTGAAATGGTGGCGCGCACCGGGTGGCCCAGCTCGCCAAACACGTCCCACAGCGTGACAGGGCAGGCAGCGGAATCGGGCGTGTCAATGCCGCGCTCCTTCAAAATGCCCGCCATCTTGTCGCCAATCTTCCCGGCCTGGCTGATGCCCGTCAGGTCGCCCTTGACGTCAGCCATGAACACCGGAACACCGATTTTTGAGAAGTTTTCAGCCAGCGTTTGCAGCGTCACAGTTTTACCCGTGCCGGTGGCGCCAGTGATCAAACCGTGACGGTTGGCCAGGGCGGGGAGGAGTTCGCACACGGTGGCGCTGTTTTTGGCAATCAGTATTGGCTCGGCCATGAGGTGTCCTGTGGTGTAAAAGTAAAATACAACAAGTAGCGTAATTCAAAATTAAAGCAAATTTCAAGGATTCCCGTGGCCGGTCACAGTAAATGGGCGAATATTCAACACCGCAAGGGCAGGCAGGACGAAAAGCGCCAGCGCATCTGGACCCGGGTCATGCGCGAGATCATGGTGGCGGCTCGCCTGGGCGGGGGTGACGCCGCCACCAACCCACGCCTGCGCCTGGCCATTGAAAAGGGCAAAGCCGCCAACATGCCGCTCGAAAACGTCAAATACGGCATCGCCAAAGCCACCGGCAGCCTGGAAGGTGTGCAATATGAAGAAGTACGTTACGAAGGCTACGGCATCGGCGGGGCGGCCATCATCATTGACTGCATGACCGACAACAAAACCCGCACCGTGGCCGAGGTACGACACGCCTTTTTAAAGCATGGTGGCAACATGGGGGCTGAAGGCTCGGTAGCTTTTCAATTCAAACATTGCGGGCAATTGATTTTTGCGCCCGGCACATCTGAAGACAGGGTCATGGAACTGGCTTTGGACGCTGGCGCCGACGACGTCATCACCCACGACGACGGTGCGATTGAAGTGCTGACACCCTACACCGCATTTGAGGTGGTCAAAAACGCGCTGGAAGCTGCGGGTTTAAAGGCTGAAGTCTCTGAAGTCACCATGCGTGCTGACAACATGATCGACATGGCTGGCACCGACGCAGCACGCATGCAAAAGCTGCTGGACGTGCTGGAAGATCTGGACGACACACAGGACGTGTTTCATAACGCCTCAGTGCAAGAATAAAAACATGAGAATGAAAGTATCAGAATGAAAGTTTTAGTCGTAGGTGGCGGTGGCCGTGAACATGCGCTGGCGTGGAAGCTGGCCCAATCGCCCAAGGTGCAGGCGGTGTATGTGGCCCCCGGTAATGGCGGGACGGCACTGGACAAGCGCCTGCAGAACATCAACATCACAGATATCCATGAATTACGGGCGTGGGCTGCTACTGAGAAGATCGCGCTGACAGTCGTGGGGCCTGAGCAACCTTTGGCGGCTGGCATCGTCGATGAGTTTCGCGCTCACGGCCTCAAGGTGTTTGGCCCGACCAAAGCTGCGGCGCAGTTAGAGAGCTCCAAGGCGTTTTCAAAAGCCTTCATGAAGCGCCACGGCATACCGACAGCTGACTACGAAACCTTCACCGATGCGGTGGCTGCGCATGCGTATGTCGATGAAAAGGGCGTGCCGATTGTGGTCAAGGCGGATGGCTTGGCGGCCGGAAAAGGTGTGGTGGTCGCGATGACGCTGCATGAGGCGCATGAGGCGATTGAATTCATGTTGGCCGCAGGTCCCGACCAAAATGTGCTGGGCGTGACGCACAACGAGGGTGCTGACGGGGTGGCAGTGCCTCGGGTTGTCATTGAAGAGTTCTTGCAGGGTGAGGAAGCCAGTTTTATTGTGATGTGCGACGGTAAAAACGTCGCCGTGATGGCGACCAGCCAGGACCACAAGCGCTTGCTGGATGGCGACCAGGGGCCGAACACGGGCGGCATGGGTGCCTATTCACCCGCACCGGTGGTGACACCTGATGTCCATGCCCGTGCCATGCGTGAAATCATTTTGCCGACCATCAAGGGGATGGAAAAAGACGGCATCACTTTTACCGGGTTTTTATATGCGGGCCTGATGATCGATGCGCAGGATAAGCCGAAAACGCTTGAATTCAACTGCCGCATGGGCGACCCGGAAACCCAGCCCATCATGATGCGGCTGAAAACTGATCTGGTGGATGTGATGCTGGCGGCGACCTCTGGCGCGCTGGACACCACGGAGCTCGTTTGGGACCGCCGCCCCGCGCTGGGCGTGGTTATCGCTGCGCACGGCTATCCTTTGAGCCCGCGCAAGGGCGATCTCATTGAAGGTTTGCCGCCTGAGACGGATGACTGCATGGTGTTTCATGCGGGTACAACAACACAGGCTAACCAGACCGTCGAAACCCTGACGTCTGGTGGCCGGGTGCTTTGCGTGACGGCCTTGGGCAGTACCGTCAAAGCCGCGCAGCAGCGGGCTTATGAAGCGGCACAGGGCATTTCTTTTAACGGCGCACAAATGCGCAAAGACATTGGCCACAAGGCCATCAAATCCTGAAAAATATGAACACCCCCAAAGCGGTCTTACGCCCGCCTCCCCCTCAAGGGGGCACCGCTGGTGGCTCGGCAAAGCCGATTCCACGGCGGTCGCTTGAAGGGATAACTCACGGAGCTTTTTTATGACGATTCCTGTACGCGACGTTCGGGCTTTTTTATTGGGGCTGCAAAGCCGCATCACCACGGCCATTTCAAACATGGATGGCCAACCATTTTTGTCAGATCAGTGGGAAAAAGCACCGGGCGAGCTGCTGCAAGGCAACGGCGTCACGCAAATTCTTGAAGGTGGTCAGTTGTTTGAGCGGGCGGGTTGCGGGTTTTCGCATGTGCGGGGGCCAAAATTACCACCATCGGCCACGCAGCACCGACCCGAGCTGGTCGGTGCGCCATTTGAGGCGCTGGGCGTGTCGCTGGTGTTTCACCCGCGAAACCCCTATGTGCCAACCGTCCACATGAACGTGCGCATGCTGGCTGCCGCCCCTAGCGATGGCGGCCCGGTGGTTTGCTGGTTTGGTGGTGGCATGGACCTGACGCCGTATTACGCTTTTGAGGAGGACGCTGTCCACTTTCATCAGACCTGC
>JANMIH010000355.1:0-3085 GCA_031375685.1 Polaromonas sp.
CCACCAAGTTTCGGTCAGCTACGTTTTTGAGCAAGATCGCCTGTTGATACGCATCAACGGCAAGGAAGGCGGCGAATTACGCGTCTGGTTGACCCGGCGGTTGGCCTTGGGCCTGATACCGATGCTAAACCAGGCGGCTGGCGAGCAGATGGCCAAAGTCGCAGGCCCGGGCGCGTCCGCTAGCAGCCTGGAGGAAAAGCGACAACAAATGATCGCCGCCTTCGAGAAAGAGGCAGCATTGCGCCAGGGCGACTTTGAGACGCCTTACAAGGCGCAAGCCGGTTCACCGGTTGATGTACCCGTGGGGCCCGAGCCGCTGCTGTTAACTGAAGTCAAGATCACGCTACAGGGCAACGGCCAACTGCGCCTGCAGATGGCTGAAAAAATCCCGGACCAGGACGACAGCCGCGACTTCCAGGTCATGATGGATGCTGCTCTGAGCAATGGCTTGCTGCAACTGCTGCACCAGAGCCTGCCGCAATCGGGCTGGCTGGAGGCTCTGCCCGTAGTGGCTACAGCTGCAGGACTGGCGCAAGCAGGTTTGCGTATTGCGCCTGATACCGAATCCGTTGAGCCCGCAGCAGGCAGCACCAAGCCCAAGTACCTGAACTGAAACAGGGTAACAACCTGATTTAAAGTGAAAGAAACGTAGCCGCGGACCAGCTGACGCCTAGCTCAGCGACGGCCGATTGCCTACGCAAATTAGCCGCAGGGGTCGATTTCTCGTTTATTTTTTTGACAAATATCCAGATATTCGGCGGCGAAACCCTCAAAGCATTTATCGACTAAGCATCACAAAATAATCTTATTTAATTTAATGCAAATTAAGACAACATATAAGACACAATAAAAGACACCAGATAAACACAGGAATCAACATGCACAGCGTCTTAAGCCAAAACTGCGTCAGCGTCACTGAGCTCAAACGCAACTACACACAGGTGCTGCTACAGGCCAATAACCAACCCGTGGCGGTGCTCAACCACAACCGGCCAGAAGCCTATTTACTGCCCGCTGCCGTGTATGAAAAGCTGCTTGCCCAACTCGAAGATGCCGAGGACGCACAACTGGTGCGTGAGCGAGCTGCGGGTCCATTCGTCGAAGTCAGTTTGGCAGATCTGTAATCGTTCCAGATGATTTACAAACTGCGGTTTCATGAAAAAGCCCTGGTTGAATGGCACAAACTTGACGGCTCGGTACGCGAGGTCTTCAAGAAAAAACTGGCTGAACGACTTGTCAATCCACGCCTGCCCAGCGCGGCCCTGTCCGGCATGACGGACTGCTACAAAATCAAATTACAAGCCTTGGGCTTGCGACTGGTTTACCGGGTTGACGACGGCATTGTGCTGGTGACAGTCATCGCAGTTGGAAAACGCGACAAAAAGCGCGTTTATACCGCTGCACAGGCCAGAATATAAAGCAAATTAACCTCCAGCCCAATCAATACGGGCGCAAGCAGCTACTAAAATAATAGCAATTAGAAAAGCAAAAAGCATGTCACAGCCCACCACCCAACCCATCCTGAGCGCCCTCACCCCTGACCAGCAAAAGCTTGAAGTGCTGCGCCAGCACTTCCCGCAGGCCATTGAGGTAAGCGCCGACGGCCACATTCGCATCAATGCGGCTGCGCTGCAACTGGCCCTTGACCCGTCCAACCCCGCAGGCATTCAGGTTGAAGAAGACGGCTACGAACTGCGCTGGGTGGGCAAGCGTGAGGCCTACCACAGCGCCTTTGTACCGGTACAAAAAATCATGGCTCCGCTGCAGGATGACAGTAAAAACTGGGACACCACTGGTAACCTGCTGATCAAAGGCGACAACCTGGATGCCCTGCGCCTGCTGCGCCACAGCTACTTTGGCAAGGTCAAGCTCATTTATATTGACCCGCCTTACAACACCCAAAGCGACGCCTTTATTTACCGCGATGACTTCAGCGCAAGCCAAGGCGCTGTGCTGGAGCAACTGGGCTACTCCAAAGACAACATCGATTACATCAAAAACATTTACGGCGCCCGCACCCACAGCGGCTGGCTGAGCTTTATGTACCCGCGCCTGCTGCTGGCCAAAGACTTGCTGCGCGATGACGGCGTGATTTTTATCTCGATTGACGACAACGAGCAGGCGCAGTTGAAGTTGCTTTGTGATGAGGTGTTTGGGCAGGACAACAGTCTGGCAAATTTTGTATGGCGCAGACGTGCCTCTTCGGCTTTGGCTGAACGACGAGTTTCAAACGATCATGAATACGTCATCTCGTACCACGGTGGAGAATTTTCCTCATTGGGCGTTGCAAAGGACTTTAACAACTTTTCAAATCCTGATGCAGATCCACGAGGTGACTGGGTTTCGGGGGATTTGACAGTTGGTATGGGCGCTGATGAGCGACCAAATCAGTTCTACGACCTGACAGACCCGAAAACCGGCAAGGTTTACAAACCAAACCGTAATCGCGTGTGGTCCTATATTCCTGAAAGCATGAATCGTTTGATTAGTGAAGGACGAGTTCTTTTCCCTAATGAAACCACGCGCCGTCCAATGCTCAAACGCTTCAAAGCTGAATTGAGATCGGATGCAAACCCAACATCAACCTGGTTGAATGATGTCGGTCTGAATACCGAGGCGACAAGAGACATACAACGCCTTTTTGATTCAAATATCTTTGACTACTCAAAGCCGCTAACACTGCTGAATCACCTGTTTCAAACATCGACCTCTGGTGAAGACATCATTCTTGACTTTTTCGCAGGCAGCGGCACTACAGGGGAAGCCGTGATGCGCCTAAACGCCGAAGACGGCGGCAACCGCCAGTTCATCCTGGTGCAAATCCCCCAGCCCATCGACCCGAAAAAGCAAAAAGAAGCACATCGCTTTGTCACTGAAACGCTGGGCAAGCCTGAAGCCACGATTTTTGAAATCACCGCCGAGCGCCTGCGCCGCGCCGGGGCCAAAATTGAGGTCGAGCAGGCTGAAAAAGCCAAGGCGGCGGGTGACTTGCTGCCTGCGGACGCAGCGCAGGTTGACACCGGCTTTCGCGTGTTTGACCTGGCGGATGACCCAGACGCTTTAATCTTGCGCAAACCTCTGCAAC
>JANMIH010000356.1:0-4724 GCA_031375685.1 Polaromonas sp.
ACACCAAGGCCCGCGAACTCCATCCGGCACGTTGGTCCGGCGGCACCCGAAACTGGTCGCCCGTCGGAGCTGTGACGCTCAACCCGGAACGCGACTCAGTGGTCAAACTGCATTTGGCCCAGAACGATATTCAGGCATTGACTGCATGAATGAGGCGACAACTACCTTGACACGCGCCGGTGGCCTCCCGGGGCTTGCATACCCACCATCAGTAGTCTCATTGAGCAAGCCTGTAAATGCCCGACAAACCTCCTGGTTGGCTTGGGCAAATGCCGACAGGTGCAGTAGCACCGAAAAAACCGTGACCATCAAGACTTTGCATTGAGAAAGTGTTGTTTTCATATCGGATCCAAACTTTTTCAAAGATTATTGCTCTTGCCTTGTGAGTATCAAGCGGCATAGCGAACCCGCTGGTATTGAAAGTAGGCCATCACGCGCTCAGGAGATTTCTTGAGAATGGCCATGTGTTCACTCGCAGCAGCACGCAATTTTGGAGTTGGACCTGCTTGCGCCACTCATGGAGTTGATCGAGTGTTTGTTTGGCTGCGTTTTCTCTTCCAATCAAACTTTGAGTAAAAATATAGTAAAAGCTCAAACTTTATTAGGACGGATCTATAGCAGACTCGCCCATTAATTTTGCGCCAGCAGCACTACCAGCGCCCCAGCCCCGCCATGGGCCGGGCGGGCTTGCACAAAGGCCAGCACTTCCTGCTTTTGGATCAGCCAGCTTTGCACCTTGCCTTTGAGCACGGGTGTTTTGCCGGGCGAGCCCAGCCCCTTGCCGTGAACCACCCGCACACAGCGCCAACCCATGCGGGCGGCGTCTTTGATGAAGTCAACCAAGGCTTGCCTAGCATCTTCGCGGCGCAGGCCGTGCAGGTCCACCTGACCTTGGATGCTCCAGCCGCCTTTGCGCAGCTTGCGGGTTACATCGGTGCCGATGCCGGGGCGGCGAAAGCTCAGGGCGTCGTCGGTGTCCAGCAGTGTTTCCACGTCAAACTCGTCTGACAGGGCTTCCTGCATCACGGCCTGTTCGTCCAGCCGGTGCTGCACGGCAATGGGCGCGGCTTGTACCTGCGGCAAGCTGGCGCGGTGGCCGGGGCGGTGCCTGAAAGGCAGCGGCTTGACGATACCGACCGCGTTTGCAAAGAATTCTTCCTCGGCCCTAGCTTTGGCCGCTGCCGCTTTTTTGGCGGCTTCCAGCGCTTTGGCCAGTTTGACGCGCGCTTCCAGCTCGGCTTTGACTGTTTTGAGTGACTTGAGTCCCTTCATGGTCTACATCAGCCCCAGCTCAGCCATCGACACGGCCTGTGTCGCAGTGACGATGAAGTGGTCCAGCACCCGCACGTCAACCAGTGCCAGCGCTGCTTTGAGGGTTTGCGTGATGGCCTCGTCAGCGCGTGACGGTTGCGCCGCGCCGCTGGGGTGGTTGTGAGCCAGCACCACGCTGGCGGCGTTCAGTGCCAGGGCGCGCACTACCACCTCGCGTGGGTAAACGCTGGTTTGCGTCAACGTGCCCCTGAACATTTCTTCCAGCACGATCAGGCGATGCTGTGTGTCTAAAAACAGCACCGCAAAAATCTCATGCGCTCTGGCGCCCAGCTGCAATTGCAGATAGTCACGTATGGCCTGCGGGTTGCTGAACATGGTTTTTTGCTGCAACTGGCTGGCCAGTGCGCGGCGAGCCAGCTCCAGCACTGCCACAATCTCGGCGCGTTTGGCTGGCCCCAGGCCTTTGATTTTTTTCAGTGCCTCGGCCGGGGTGTTGAGCAACCCGGCCACGCCGCCAAACGTGTCCACCAACTCCTGCCCCATTTGCAGGGCGTTTTTACCCGGCAGGCCGGTGCGCAGCAGCAGCGCCAGCAGCTCGGCATCGCTCAGCGCGCCAGCGCCGCGAGCCAGCAGCTTTTCACGCGGGCGGGCGTCCAGGGGCAGGTCTTTGAGGAGCATAAATAGAGCGAATCACTAACTTTCTACAATACAGGCAGTTTACAAACAGTTCCTTGCCCTTATCGCACGTTTGAGAGTTTTATGTCTGCTGCCCAACTTGCTGCCCCCCTCATTGAAGCCTCGTCATTTCTGACCCTGCACTACCGCATGGCCGGGCCTGATGGCGCGGCCATCATCAACACCTTTGGCGGCAAACCCGCCACGCTGAGCCTAGGCACAGGTCAGTTGTCGCCAGCCATTGAGCAGCACCTGCTGGGCCTGCCTGAAGGCACGCACACCACGTTTGAGCTGCCCGCCGGTGTTGCCTTTGGGGAGCGCAATGCGGATTTGACCCAATGGGTGGCGCGCAAGCTGCTCAATGAACTGGGCGACCCGGATGAAGCCTACAAGGTGGGTGACGTCGTGCAGTTCCCCACCCCGGACGGTGCAGGCCAGTATGCCGGCAGTGTGGTGCAGGTCAAAAGCACGGACGATGCCGTGCAGTTTGACTTTAACCACCCGCTGGCCGGGCAACCCGTGACTTTTGAAGTTCAAGTAATAGGCGTTTTATGACCCCCACGTTTGTCGCTTCGCGTACTGCACTGCCCCCCGAGGGGGCTATTTCGCCTAAGGGCTGCCTGTCGGCGAAATTTCATGACTGAAAAAACTATGCTCCCTCAGGAAATTCTGCTTGCCGAGCCACGCGGTTTTTGCGCCGGTGTTGACCGCGCCATTGAAATTGTGGAGCGCGCGCTGACAAAATTCGGCGCGCCGATTTACGTGCGCCACGAGATTGTTCACAACACCTATGTGGTCAATGACCTGAAAGACAAAGGCGCGATTTTCATTGAAGAACTGAGCGATGTGCCGCCCGGTGCCACGCTGGTCTTCAGCGCGCACGGCGTGAGCAAGGCGATTCAGCTCGAAGCCGAGCGGCGCGGCTTTCAGATCTTTGACGCCACCTGCCCGCTGGTGACCAAGGTCCACGTTGAAGTGGCCAAGCTGCACAAAGAAGGCTACGAGTTCATCATGATCGGCCACAAAGGCCACCCTGAAGTCGAAGGCACGATGGGCCAGCTCGACAGCGGCATTCATCTGGTGGAAGACGTTGCAGACGTGCAGCGCATCAACCCGCTGCAAACCCAGTTGCTGGCTGTGGTGACGCAAACCACCCTGAGCGTGGACGACGCGGCTGAGATTACCGCCGCTGTCAAGGCGCGCTTCCCGCTGGTACGCAGCCCCAAGATGCAAGACATTTGCTACGCCACACAAAACCGGCAAGACGCCGTGAAGGTCATGAGCCCCCAGGTTGACATATTGATTGTGGTCGGCAGCCCGACCAGCTCCTACAGCAACCGTTTGGCCGAGCTGGCCAACAAGCTGGGCACCGAGGCCTACATGGTCGATGACGCCAGTGAACTGAAAGAAAGCTGGTTTGAGGGCAAAGCCAAAGTCGGTTTGACGGCGGGTGCATCAGCACCTGAAATACTGGTCAAGCAAGTCATTGACCGCATCAAGGCGCTGGGCGCCGTGTCGGTGCGCAAGATGGACGGGATTGAAGAGACCATCAAGTTCCCGCTGCCCAAGGGCCTGAAGCTGGATGCGCTGGGCGAGTTGAGCGCGGGGCAAAGCACGCTGCACCAGCTGATTTGATGTGATTTGATTCGCTATATATTCAGTAGCTGCTTGCGCTCGTATTCATTGGCTTAAAGCCTTATTTAACACCTTAAAAACCCACTTTTAGCCATTTTTCATGCTCGATATCAACCTTTTACGCAAAGACCTGCCCCACGCCGTCGCGAGGCTGCAGACCCGCAAGTCGCCCCAGACTTTTTTGGACGTAGCGGCCTTTTCCGCCCTGGAGCAGGAGCGCAAGACCATTCAAGCCCGTACCGAAGAGTTGCAAAACCTGCGCAACACGCTGTCCAAGCAAATTGGCCAGCTCAAAGCCAAAGGCGAAGACGCCTCCGCCGTGATGGCGCAGGTCAGCAGCTTCAAGGCCGAGCTGGAAGCCTCCAGCACGCGGCTGGACCAAATTCAATTGGAGCTGCAAGCGCTGCTGCTGGCCGTGCCCAACCTGCCGCACGACAGCGTGCCGCTGGGCAAGGGGGAAGACGGCAATGTCATGGTACGCAGCTGGGGCACTCCCAAGTCTTGCGACTTCGACGTCAAAGACCATGTCGATGTGGGCCAGCCGCTGGGGCTTGATTTTGAGCTGGGCACCAAGCTCACGGGATCACGCTTTACTGTCCTGCAGGGTGGACTGGCGCGTTTGCACCGGGCGTTAGCCGCCTTTATGCTCGATGTGCAGACGCAAGAGCACGGCTACACCGAGTGCTATGTGCCTTACATCGTCAACGCGGATTCGCTGCGCGGTACCGGCCAGTTGCCCAAGTTTGAAGAGGACTTGTTTAAGGTTCCTCGGGGTAGATATACGCTTAATCCTGATTCCCTTGGCGATGCGCTCGGGTCTGCCTACTACACGCAAAACTCGGTCGAGCAGGAGCAGATCAACTTCTATCTGATCCCCACATCCGAAGTGCCCCTGACCAACTTTGTGCGCGACGTCATCACGCCAGAGTCTGACCTGCCGCTCAAATTTACCGCGCACACGCCGTGCTTCAGGTCTGAGGCGGGCAGCTATGGCCGCGACACACGCGGCATGATTCGCCAGCACCAGTTTGACAAGGTGGAGATGGTGCAAATCGTGCACCCCGAGAAAAGCTACGAAGCGCTGGAAGCCATGACAGGCCATGCCGAAGCGATTTTGCAAAAGCTCGGTTTGCCTTACCGCG
>JANMIH010000353.1:0-3226 GCA_031375685.1 Polaromonas sp.
GTCAAAAGAAGGCAACTTTATTCGCCCCATGTACACGCCGGGCTTTGCCGCGCCTGAGATGTACCGACGAGATTCATCGATGGGGCCATGGACTGATATTTACGCGATTGGCGCCTGCATTTACGCCACCATGCAGGGTTACCCGCCAAACGATGCGCCGCAACGGCTTGAAAAAGACCGTCTGTCACTTGCATTGTCCCGTTTGCGCGGTGTTTACTCCGACAACATGATTGAGGTTGTAGAGTGGTGCATGGCGTTAGATCCCTTGTCCCGTCCGCAGTCGGTATTTGCCCTGCAAAAGGAGCTCAGTCGTGAGGGCGAACGCCGCTACACCAAACTGTCGGTGAGTGAAAAAGTCCGCCTTCAGTTTGACAACATGGTGTCAGACACCAAAAAATCAGCCAAAAAAGCGGTTGATGCCGTGACGCGATTCAAATGAAATTCTCTGTGTTTCAGGTCAGCCGACGTGGCGGGCGCGAAAAAAACGAAGACCGGATGGGTTATTGCTATACCCGTGAGTCCGGCCTGTTTGTGCTGGCTGACGGCATGGGCGGCCACCCTGAGGGTGAAGTTGCGGCTCAGTTGGCGTTGCAGACCATATCGGCGCTGTATCAAAAGGAAGCACGCCCGGTGATCAGCGACACCGCCGAATTTTTGTCCACCTCTGTGATGGCCGCGCACCACCAAATATTGCGCTATGCCAGCGAAAAAGGCATGCTTGACACGCCGCGCACGACGCTGGTGGCCTGCATTCTGCAAGGCGCCGGCGCAACCTGGGTGCACTGTGGCGATTCGCGACTGTACGTGGTGCGAGACGGCGAACTGCTGACCCGTACCCGTGACCATTCGTACCTTGAGCAACAATCCGCTGCGGCGGCGCGTTTCGAGCACATCAACAGAAACATCCTTTTCACCTGTTTAGGTTCACCCACCAAGCCTGTGTTTGACATCACCGGACCGGTTATTTTGCAGCAGGGCGATAAATTACTGCTCTGTTCCGACGGCTTGTGGGGCAGTTTGAGCGACGACGAAATCGTCAGTCAGATGGCATCCAAGGGCGTCTCGGATGCCGTGCCTGACCTGGTTGAAAAGGCGCTGCGCACGGCTGGCGAACACAGCGACAACGTTACAGTGCTGGCCATGGAGTGGGAAACGCCCGACGCCTTTGAGTCCACTCGTGGCATATCCACTGACACCATTTCTGATGGTGTTTTTGCGTCGACCATTCAGGCAGGTGGACTGGATTCGTTTGTGGATGACCTGGATGAGGCCACAATTGAACGGTCCATTGCCGAGATCAACGAGGCCATTCGCCGATCAGCTGCCCGCAAGGCTTGATGGCTGCGTGAGCGGCTGGTTTTTGCGCTGTTTTAAATACACTTTTTGAGAGTTTTGACATGAGTTCGTTTCAACGAAGCAGTGAGCGTGCAGCCAACGCCCTGCGCCCGGTGCGCATTACCCGCAGTTACACCGCTTACGCTGAAGGTTCAGTGCTGATTGAGTTTGGCGGCACGAAAGTGCTCTGTACCGCGTCGGTTGAAGAAAAAGTGCCTGGCCATAAAAAAGGCAGCGGCGAGGGCTGGGTGACAGCCGAGTACGGCATGCTGCCCCGCGCCACCCACACGCGCAGTGACCGTGAAGCCGCTCGCGGCAAGCAAAGTGGCCGCACACAAGAGATTCAGCGCCTGATTGGTCGATCCATGCGCAGTGTGTTTGACTTGAAAAAGCTCGGCGAGCGCACGATTTACCTGGACTGCGATGTGATACAGGCTGATGGCGGAACCCGCACTGCCGCCATCACGGGTGCATTTGTAGCGGCTCAAGATGCGGTGACCAAACTGATAGCAGATGGCAAATTGACTGAATCGCCGATCATCGACCACGTGGCTGCCATTTCAGTCGGCATTGTGCAGGGCACACCGCTGCTGGATCTGGAATACACCGAGGATTCGGTCTGCGACACCGACATGATTGTGGTGATGACAGGCGCTGGCAATTTTGTGGAAGTTCAGGGTACCGCTGAAGGCGCAGCATTTACACGTGCAGAAATGAATGCGCTGTTGGCACTGGCTGAAAATGGCATTCAGGAACTGATCACCTTGCAGCGTCAATCACTATCAAAATAGTAGCTGCTTGCGCCCGTTTTTAATGGGTAAAACAACGATTTGACCATGAAAATAGTGCTTGCATCGAACAATTTGGGTAAATTGGCTGAGTTGCAGGTCATGTTTGCCCCGTTGGGCGTCCAGTTGCTGCGCCAGTCTGACCTGGGCATTGGTGAAGCTGAGGAGCCATTTCGTACCTTTGTCGAAAACGCGCTTGCCAAAGCCCGCCATGCATCACGTGCCAGCGGCTTGCCCGCAGTGGCTGATGATGCGGGTTTGTGTGTGGATGCTTTTGGCGGTTTGCCGGGCGTTGACACCGCGTTTTACGCCACGCAGTTTGGATATGCGAAGGGCGATGACAACAACGTCAAGGCGCTGCTGGAGCAGATGGCGGGCATTGACAACCGCCGGGCTGCACTGGTCAGCACGCTGGTTGCCGTGCGCTCAGCAGATGACCCGGAACCGCTGATAGCAGCGGGACGTGTGGTTGGTGAAATTACCCGTAAGCCTGTCGGTAGTAACGGTTTTGGCTTTGATCCGGTGATGCTTATCCCCGAATTTGGCCAGACTTTTGCGCAGTTGCCTGTGGAAGTGAAAAATGCCAACAGCCATCGCGGCAAAGCGGCGCAGTTGATGTGCATGCTGATGCGCGAACGCTGGTTGCCAGCGTAGATTTCCAGTTTTACATGCCTCAGCAAGACATTCAGCACTACATGCGGCCGGGCACGCTGCAACTTAAAAGCTTGCCACCGCTATCACTCTACGTTCATTTGCCTTGGTGTATCAAAAAGTGCCCATATTGTGACTTCAACTCCCACGAGTCAACCGGTGAGATGCCCGAGCAGCGCTACATCGACGCGCTGGTGGCTGATCTTGAATCGTCACTGCCACTCATCTGGGGGCGTACGGTTCACAGTATTTTTATTGGCGGCGGTACGCCCAGCTTGTTTTCGCCGCAGGCCATCGACAGGTTGCTGGCGGCCATTCGAGCCCGGCTCAAGCTCAATGCCGACTGCGAAATCACACTGGAAGCCAACCCTGGCACGTTTGAAAAAGACCGTTTCAAAGCCTTCAGAAGTGCGGGTGTGAATCGGCTGTCAATCGGCGTGCAAAGCTTCAAT
>JANMIH010000380.1:0-3150 GCA_031375685.1 Polaromonas sp.
CCGGGAATGTCAAGCGCATGGGCGTAACGAAGGGATCCCGTACCAGGATGGCGTTGAATATGAAAATACACCTTTTCAAGCGCATCCAGAAAGAGCAGTTCCATGTGCGGCGCTTCAACCGCGTAATAGGCCAGTGCCTCCTCAACATCCAGGTCGGCTTGTAGCAGCCGTACCAAAGACTTCATGCCTTAGTACGCTGCTCTGCCCGCTCGCGCAAACTTTGAAAATACGCTGCATCGGCTTGCCCAGTGACCGGGGACTCCAAGCCTTTGAACATCATCGCGCGCAGTTGACTGCGGTCTTTGTCGCGCCGAATGAGCTCTCGCACATACTCACTTGAAGTGCCGTAGCCCTCTTGGCTAACGCGCTGGTCAACGTAGGCTTTCATGCTGTCTGGCAACGAGATATTCATGGTGGTCATGACTTGAGATTAGCAGTTTTGGCAATTTTTGGCAAACACCTAGGTTGGCCAAACCACCCCGTTGTCATTCAGCAACGCATCCAGCGGCACATCATGCGGCTCGGGCTCCATGTCTGGCAAGTAACCATTCGTATAGCCCAAGCCGACAGTAAACGGCTTGGGTAGCAACGCCGCCAGGGTGCGGTCATAAAACCCGCCGCCGTACCCCAGCCTGAAGCCGCCCGGCCCGTAGCCCACACAGGGCACAAACAGCAGAGTAGGCACAATGATTTCGGTGTCTTTGGGTTTGGGAATGCCGTAGGCGTCTTCCTCCATCGGGCAGCCGGGGTACCAGGCGTGAAAAGTCAGCGTTTTGTTCACTTTATCGACAACTGGCAGGCCAATACGGCGCGGCTGGGGCTCATCGAGCAGTTCGCCGTCTTCCTTCCAGCGGTGCAGCGCGGGCAAGGGGTCAAATTCGCCCTTGATGGGCCAATAGGCGCCAATCACTTCGTCAGTACGGCCAAACAGCCAGATACGCATCACGCGCTGGAGCATGTCGGCGCGTAGCAAGCGGTCAGGCAGGTTCAGGCGTTCTTCAATCAGGGCTTTGCGGGTATTAATTTTGTCCATAATGCCCTGATGCTATACAAATTTCTTTTCAGCACCGTCATCGCCGCTTTTTTATGCCCCGCAGCCGTCGCCCAAAGTGCGACTGGCGACAACGTCATCACCGAGATGAACCAGGCTTTCAAGCGGGGGGATCGCAAAAAACTCAGCACCCTGCTGCCGCAGGCCAAAGGCCATCCTCTGGAGCCCTATGCTGCGTACTGGGAACTCAGGGCTCGCTTGTCAGAGGCCTCGGCACAAGAAGTGCAAGACTTCTATGCCCGCTATTCGGGCAGCTATCAGGAAGACCGCCTGCGCAACGACTGGCTGCTGCTGTTGGGCCAGCGGCGCGACTGGGCGGCGTTTGCCACTGAATATCCCAATTACCGCATGAACGACGACCGAGAAGTGCGATGCTACGCGCTGCTGGTCGAGCATCTGAAGAACCCGGCTGCGGATGTGAAACTGGCCGATGACGTGCGCAAAAACTGGTATGCCCAGCGCGATGCCGACGACGGCTGCCGCGCCGCCGCCGAGCGGCTGGTGGGCACCAAAAATCTGACACCGCTGGACGTGTGGCAAAAAGCGCGCCTGGCGCTGGAAGGCAATCGCCCGCGCGCAGCACGCGATGCAGTGGCCATCGTCTCCCCTGAGTCGTCTGGCATGGTGGCCGAGCTGATTGACAGCCCGGCGCGATTCCTGACCGACAAAAATATCGCCCTCCGAAGCACGCGCAAAGAGCTCATCACGCTGGCGT
Source organism: Polaromonas sp. (assembly GCA_031375685.1). Classification (GTDB taxonomy): domain Bacteria; phylum Pseudomonadota; class Gammaproteobacteria; order Burkholderiales; family Burkholderiaceae_C; genus Polaromonas. The sequence goes on from JANMIH010000380.1 coordinate 1,767, forward strand.
TGGTCCGCATGACCAGCGCCGATCAGTCGGGCGCTGAAAGCGCTGCCGCCATGATGGAGGCCAAGTGGGGCAACCAGCTCAACAGCGAAGAACGCAACTGGGTCTGGGGTTTGATTGGCAAACAGACCGCCACGCGGTTGGGCGTGATTCCTGCCAGCACGGCGCTGGCGTACTTCGGCAAGGTCAGCAAAGACACCGACCTGACCGACGACATGCTGGGCTGGAAGGTACGTGCCGCCTTGCGGTCAGGGGCACAACCCCGCTGGCGGGATGTTTTGAGCGCCACCAACGCCATGAGCGACGCAGGCAAAGCCGACCCAACCTGGGTCTACTGGAAGGCGCGCGCCCTGATGGCCACAACGCAGCCCGGCAACCCCGAGGCGCTGGCCCTGTACCAGTCGATCGCCTCGGTACGCGGCTTTTACGAGCAACTGGCACTTGAAGAACTGGGCCAAAAAATCACGGTACCCGTCAAACCCGCGCCCATCAGCCCTGAAGAAAGGGAAGCCACCCGCCTGAACGCCGGACTGAACCGCGCCGCCTACGCCATCGCCATTGGCCTGCGGTCTGAGGGCGTGCGCGAATGGAACTACAGCACCAACCTGGCCAAGCCCGGCGGCATGACAGACCGCGAGCTGCTGGCCGCCGCCCAATTTGCCTGCGACAAACAGATCTGGGACCGTTGCATCAACACCAGCGAGCGCACCAAGGCCTTGATTGATCTGGAGCAGCGCTTCCCGATGCCATTCAGGGACGCGGTCGTCAAGCGCGCACAAGGCATCAACCTCGACCCGGCCTATGTGTACGGCCTTATCCGACAAGAAAGCCGCTTCATCATGGACGCCAGATCCGGCGTAGGCGCATCCGGTCTGATGCAGGTCATGCCCGCCACTGCGCGCGAAACCGCACGCCGTATCGGCATGACAGGTTTTACTGCCGATATGATCAATGACCGGGACACCAACATTGCCATTGGCACAGGCTATTTGAAAATGGTGCTCGACGATGTGGGCGGCTCCATGCCCATGGCCGCTGCCGCCTACAACGCCGGCCCTGGCCGCCCCAGAACATGGCGCGGCCAGTCAGGCAGTCCAACAGTAGACGCTGCCATCTGGGCCGAAAGCATTCCGTTCAGCGAAACCCGTGACTACGTGAAAAAGGTACTGAGCAACACTACCAGCTACGCCGCGATTTTGACGGGACAGCCCCAGTCGCTCAAAGCCCGGATGGGCACGGTCGGGCCGCGTGATGCGGGTCAGCCTGAGACGGACAAGACTTTGCCTTGATGATTATTTGCTATTTAAATAGGAGCTGCTTACGCGCGTATTGATTGGTCTAGAGCCCTAAAGCATGCTTGAAAATGCCCTTTTTCAGGCAACTTTCT
>JANMIH010000409.1:0-5073 GCA_031375685.1 Polaromonas sp.
GGACTTTGTGCTGTTCCATGCCGCTGCGGGCGGTGTGGGCCTGATCGCTTGCCAGTGGGCAAAAGCACTCGGCTTGCAGTTGATTGGCACCGCTGGATCGGATGCCAAGTGCGCGCTGGCTTTGGCCAATGGCGCATCACATGCCATCAATTACACGACTGAGGATTTTGTGGCGCGCGTCAAAGACATCACGGGCGGCAAAGGTGTGAGCGTGGTTTACGACTCGGTGGGCAAAGACACCTTCTTGAAATCGCTCGATTGCGTCGCCCCGTTTGGCCTGGTGGCCAACTTTGGCAACGCATCAGGCAAGGTTGAGCCGCTGGACATTGGCCTGCTGGCCGCCAAAGGCTCACTGTATGTGTCGCGGCCCACGCTGTTCACCCACATCGCCAGCCGTGAATCAACCCAGGCTATGGCAGATGATTTGTTTGCCATGGTGGCCAGCGGCAAAATCAACATTCCAATTGACCAGACTTTTGCGCTGGCTGATGTGGCTCAAGCGCACCGCGCGCTGGAAGCCCGAAAAACGACGGGCTGCACGATTTTGACGTTGTAGACCATGGCGGACTGGCTGCAAAAGCTGCGGGCTGAAGCGAATCAGCCTCCCAAAGCGCCCAGAGTACCGCTTTACGTCAAAAACATGAAAATCGGCTCTGCAGAGCCTGTTTTTATGCATAGTTTAAGCCTTTTGACCAATGAATATGGGCGCAATCAGCTCCTGAAAGAGGAGCAATCTGGCTGGTGCCTGTCGGCAGATCAGGGTGATGTGACAGCCTCTTTGAACCAGCTGGCAGACCTGATGCGCCATGCAGGCATGGCTGGCGCCTGGCGCAACGAGCAACTGACGGTGCAAGACGAGCAGGGCGTGAAAATCGGCACCATTGAACGCGGCGCGGTTCGGCCGCTGGGTATTGCGACCCTGGCTGTTCATCTGGTCGGACAAACCACTGACGGGCGTTTTTGGGTTCAACAGCGCGCCTTGAATAAACCCAACGACCCAGGCAAGTGGGACACGCTGATGGGCGGCATGGTCAGTGCTGGCGACACGGTAGGTACGGCATTGGAACGGGAGACGTGGGAGGAAGCCGGGCTGCACATGGCTGAGCTGAAAAACCTGCGCTACGGCGGCCGTCAAAGCAACTGTCGCCCCTCAAGCGATGGCGCGGCAGGCTACATGCAAGAGTTCATTGAGTGGTACATCGCCACCGTGCCGGATGGCTCGACGCCGGTCAATCAGGACGGCGAGGTGGCTCAGTTTGTGTTGATGGATACGGCACAACTGCTGCGTGCCATAGAGGGTGGTGAGTTCACGACAGAGGCCGCACTCATCATGTGCGCGGTATTGGCGCTGTCCTGACGCTGCTTTAACGCCGCGCCAGCAGCAAAACTACCGGCTTCGGCGAACCCGCAGTATCTCGTCCAGAATCAAACAGACAGCCCCAATGCTGATGGCGCTGTCGGCGATGTTGAACGCCGGGAAGTGCCAGCCCGCATAGTGAAAATCCAGAAAATCCACCACATAGCCGTAAAGGGTGCGGTCGATCACGTTGCCAATCGCGCCACCCAAAATACAGGCGAGAGCGAAGGAAAAGAGTTTTTGGCCGTTGTGCGACTTGAGCATCCAGATGATAAAAATCGCTGCTGCAATACCGATACCCGTGAACAGATAGCGCTGCCAGCCGCCCGCATTGGCGAGAAACGAAAATGCTGCACCGGCGTTGTGGACGCGAACCACATTAAAAAAGCTCGTCACATAGGTCGCGTCCCCCAGCCGGTAGTAACCCAGGATCAGCACCTTGGTGAACTGGTCTGCAATCAGGATCAGCAGCGCCAGACCCAGCCAGGGCAGCATGCCGCTGGATGATTTGGTGAAGGTGGTTTTGGCCATTATGCAAACTGCCTTGTTTCGCCAGCGCCATGCAGGTTGCTGATGCAGCGACCGCAGATGGTGGGGTGTGCCGGATCACTGCCAACGTCTTCAACGTAATGCCAGCAGCGCTCGCATTTGGTGTTTAAACTGGCTGTAACCATAGTTTTATATGCGTGTCCAGCTACTAAAGTAATAGCGGATGTAATAAAGACAAACTTTACATCATCCCCAAGGCTGGACAGCAGTACAAAGTCTTCCCCGGCCAGTTCCAGCGTGACTTCGGCTTGCAATGACGAGCCTACCTTGCCGTCAGCACGCAAAGTTTCGATGTCCTTGTTGACCGCATCTCGAATCTCACGGATGCGAGCCCACTTGACCAGCAGCGCATCGTCTTGAGGTTTGAAGTCTGCATAGGTTTCCAGGAAAATCGATTCGGATTTACCGAAAGTTGCCCAGGCTTCTTCAGCCGTAAAACTTAAAAACGGCGCCATCCAGCGCAGCATGGCGTGGGTAATTTGATGCAATGCGGTTTGCGCACTGCGGCGTGCATGTGAGTCGGCGGCGGTGGTGTAAAGCCTGTCCTTGAGCACGTCCAGGTAAAAGCCGCCCAAATCTTCGCTGCAATAAATTTGCATCTTGGACACGACGGGCTGAAATTCATACACCTCGTAGTGCGCCAATATGTCTGCTTGCAGTTGCGCGGCACGGCTCAACGCGTAACGGTCAATCTCCAGCAGATCGTCAAACGCAACAGCGTGTTTAACCGAGTCAAAGTCACTGACATTGGCCATCAAGAACCGCAACGTGTTGCGAATGCGGCGATAGCTGTCAACCACGCGCGCCAAGATTTTGTCGTCAATGCCCAGGTCGCCCGAATAGTCCGTCGATGCGCACCACAGGCGAATGATTTCTGCCCCCAGCTTGCTGGAGACCTCTTGCGGCACCACCACGTTGCCTTCGCTCTTGCTCATCTTGCGGCCCTTGCCGTCCACCGTGAAGCCGTGTGTGAGCAGACCCTTGTACGGTGCGCGGTCGTACATGGCGCAAGACGTGAGCAGCGATGAATGAAACCAGCCACGGTGCTGGTCATGGCCTTCCAGGTACAGGTCTGCCGGCCAGGTCGACTGCGCGGCGTGGCTGTGCTTGAGCACATGGTCATGCGTGGTGCCAGAGTCAAACCACACGTCGAGAATGTCGGTGCTTTTGATGTAGTTCGGTGCGTCCGCACCGATGATGGATTCAGCGCTTGCCTTGCTCCACGCTTCAACGCCACCCGCTTGAACCATGTTGGCAGCCAGGTCCATGATCTCCATCGTGCGCGGGTGCAGCTCGCCCGTGGCGGTGTGAATGAAAAACGGCAGTGGCACGCCCCAGTTTCTCTGTCGGCTGATGCACCAGTCGGGCCTGCCTGCAATCATGTCGCGCAGGCGGGTTTTGCCGTTCTCTGGGTAAAACTGGGTTTGCTCAATCGCGGTTAAAGCCAGCTCACGCAAAGGCTTGGCGGCTTTGTCTTTGGTGAAGACGCCCTTGGTTCCAGAGCCTTCTTCATCCATCCGCACAAACCACTGCGCCGCCGCGCGATAGATAACCGGCGTTTTGTGCCGCCAGCAATGCGGGTAGCTGTGCTCAATGTTGACCGTGGCAAACAGCCTGTCGTGCTCGCGCAGTTTGTCAATCACCAGTGGTGCGGCTTTCCAGATGTTCAAGCCGCCAAACAGCGGGAGGTCATCCACATAGCGGCCATTGCCTTGCACCGGGTTCAGGATATCGTCTGTCGCAATGCCGTTGGCAATGCAGGAGTTAAAGTCTTCTACCCCATACGCAGGCGAAGAATGCACGATACCTGTGCCGTCGTCTGCCGTGGCGTAGTCGGCCAAAAATACCGGGCTCAAGCGCTTGTAGCCAGCATCCACATCGTAGAAAGGATGCATGAAATTCAGCAGCGCCAGGTTTTTGCCTTGCGTGGTGGCGATAACTTTGCCAGTGAGCTGGTAGCGCTCCAGGCACTTTTCAACCAGCGACTCGGCCAGCATCAAAATGCCGCGTTCGGTGTCCACCAGCGCGTAGACCAACTCTGGGTTCAGGTTCAGCGCCTGGTTGGCAGGGATGGTCCAGGCGGTCGTGGTCCAGATGACGGCGAAGGCGTCTTTGCTCAGGCTGGTCAATCCAAACGCAGCAGCTAACTTGACTGGCTCTGCACTTTTAAAACCCACATCCAGTGTTTGCGATTTTTTGTCGGCGTATTCAATTTCAAATTCAGCTAAAGACGAGCCGCAGTCAAAACACCAGTACACGGGCTTCAAGCCCCGGTACACGAAGCCGCGCTCCATGATGCGCTTGAGCGCGCGGATTTCATTGGCCTCGTTGGCGTAGTCCATCGTGCGGTAGGGGTTGTCCCATTCGCCGAGCACGCCCAGGCGTGTGAAGTCATCCAGTTGCCCGGCGATTTGCTCGGTGGCAAAGGCGCGGCTTTTGGACTGAACCTCGTCACGGCTCAAATTGCGGCCGTGCAGTTTTTCAATCGCGTTTTCGATTGGCAAGCCATGGCAGTCCCAGCCCGGCACGTAGATGGCGTCCAGCCCCTTGAGCTGGCGCGCTTTGACGATCATGTCTTTGAGAATTTTGTTGACCGCGTGGCCGATGTGAATTTTGCCGTTGGCATAGGGCGGGCCATCATGCAGCACAAACTTTTCTTTGCCGGCTCTGGCCGCACGCAGCTTTTTGTAAATGCCTTTGTCATCCCAGTCTTTGACCCAGCCAGCCTCGCGCTTGGGCAAATCGCCGCGCATCGGAAAGGGCGTGTCGGGCAGGTTCAGGGTGCTTCGGTCGTCGGTTTTGACGGTGTCTTGTGGGGTGTCGGTCATGGCAATCGCTAGGTGTTGTTGCAGAACGCTTCTGCAAACAAAAATGGGGGAAGTAAAAACGCAGTATTACGGGCCAGACCCGCATTGACAGATCGTTTAAATTCGGTCGCGGGTTGTTTGGCGTGCTGTCTCAACATGCATGCTGGCAAAAAACGCCCGCGCATCACCGCAGTCTTTGGCAATGCCTTTTTTAAGGGCATCCAGACCGTCGTACCTCAGTTCATCATGTAATTTGTACAGCAGTTCCACGCGGATGATTTTACCGTAGCCACCTTCGTTGCCCAGCGCTGCAGGCCAGTCCAGGCAATAGGTCTCTAGCAGCACGCGCCCGCCGTTCAC
>JANMIH010000421.1:0-7740 GCA_031375685.1 Polaromonas sp.
AGTGAAAAATCACAGTGAAATTGGTGAAGAACCACAAGATTAAGAGAGTGTCAGCATGCACACAAGTCCACAACAACGTGAAATCAGCAGCGACGCGGGTGCCCTCGCAGCTGGTCTAGAGGGCGAGCAATCGAAAGTAGCAGGCGCGGCCTTTGATGAGGGCGCGCCGATCTTTAAGGATGCCGACCCTGTCATTGTTAACAACCAGAATGGCGGTGCTGGCTTTTTTGCCGAGGCGCACCACACCGCGTCGCTGAACATTGACGCCAATTACAAAGACTTATCCGTCAGTGCCGACCGCCTGGGTAGCACGGCGTTCGGTTCGCCTGACATCGTGTTAAACAATGGCGAGAAGTTCAATCCCAAGTTTTACGATACTGCAAGTGGATCGTACGGGGCAGGTGCTGAACTGGTTGGCAACGGTGACGGAATTGCGGCCAAGTACGCAGGGCAAACAATACTCGTACCGTCTGATCAACTGGCTGAAGCGCAGCAGTTACACGCGCAGGCAATTCAAGAGGCATACGACAAGGGTGAAGCGGCAAAAGCCCACGCACTCGAATCGGTGCGCTATGACGATCACATCCATTCGGGCGGTGTCGAATCCCAACCTCTGACTTACGAAGGTGCACACGCAGGTGCTGATGGCATCCGACATGGCGATCTGCCAGCCTATGCTGGCGAAAACACCGGACTGTTTGGCACGGCTGGCGAAAGCGCCATGCTGGCGGCCTCCATTGCGTTGGCGACGACCATTGGCCCCCAGTTGGTCGGTGACGCTGCCAAAGTGCTACGAGGCCAGCTCACTACAAATGAAGCCATTGCGCGGCTTCAGAGCAGCTTTGCTGATGCCCACACACGTACTACGCTGGGATGGGCCTCTACTCGCGGTGCAGGCGCAGCTGCCTTGACGTTTCTGGACGCCGCCAACCCCACAGGAGCGGCCTTTCTCGCCAATATGGTGATAGACACTATTCAGCTCAGTGCCCGGCTAAAAGACGGTTCACTTTCACCCGGCGAATTTGGAGAGGCCATTCTTGACAAGGTGAAAGACCGTGGCGCATACACCGTATTAACCGCAGGTGCCTTTTGGCTTGTTGGACCGGTGGGGTTGCTGGTACCAATCATCGTACGGCGAATGGTGGACGATAAGGAATTGCAACGCGAAGCGATCAACGCCTGGAACGGCGTGACTGGTGCCATGCGGGCAGAGTTTGAATCACGCATCAAGGGTGCGGCACTACTGGACAAGATTGGGCAGCATTACCGCAGCGCAGAGGCGTCTTCAGCAGGCAGCACGCGCACAACCCTTGCTATCGCGGATGATATGACTGAGATTCAAAAGCTCTTGGGGTACGAGCCAGGTTCAAAGCCATCCCCTGCTGCCTGAGGTCCCGCATGTCTAGCAACGAAATAACGATTCGCGAAGAGACAGCGCAGAACTTTCTGCCAGCGGACATGCGCATGCGCGGTGCAATAGACCTGTACGAGTTGTCGCAACTAGCCAAAGAGGCCATGGAAGGTAGTGAGCGGTCGCTGAAGGCGGCAGGCGTCATTGCTGGCAGCAATGTCATTACTCAACTCTGGAATTCCGGTGCGATGCAAAAGCACATCATCCAGTCGATTTCGTATTTGGGCGATATTTCCAAGGTCAACCTTGGATTGAGCGCGATATGTAACGACCTTGCGGCAGCCAATTTGGAGCATGCCAGCCGTATTGACAAAAACCACCACGCCACCAATCAGCAACTCAATCAAGTTCAAAAGTTGACCGGTGAGCTTTTGGCGCACTTGCGTAAGCCGCGAGAACCTGCATTGTTGGATCAGCTGCTTCCCGCTTTGTCGATGGCCAGCCTGACAGATCATGACCAAATGCGAGGGTGGTTGCGGACGCTGACGGAGGGGATAGACCTGCAATACGTTGTCTTGCAGGAAAACCTGGACAAGCTATCTAAGCAAAACGATTACACAGTGGAATCGGTAACGCGGTTTCGAAGCGAAATTGCCTCACTCAACGAGGCCCTGTCGAATCAAAAGGCAGATGCTGTCCAGCAGCTGGGGCTGCTCTCCAGCCGCTTGTCGGCCAGTTTGGCGGAGATAGATCAAAAAGTAGACAAGAATTTTGTCACGATGCGGCAAACCTACGAGCTATCGACTGCGGTTGAAAAGCAGATGAAGCTGTTGCAGGTGGACACTCACAGCGCTCTGTCCCAAAACGAAACCAGAATTCATAGCATCGAAGAGACAACCTCACGAGTGGATGCGGAACTGGAAAGAAAAATATCTGGATTGACCCGTGAAATGACCAAGCGTCATGCAGATAACCTCAATGCCATGCAGATTGAAAAGGAAGTTCGCATTGAAAATCAAAAAGCGCTGATTAAGTTCATCAAGGAGCGTGAGAACTCAATACAAACAACCATTTGCGAACTAAACCAGTACTTGCTGAAAAGAATGCTGTGGGGGGCAGGTGGCATTGTGGTTTTGCAGATTCTCGGGTTCGGATTTCTGGCTTTCAAAATGGGATTTTTCATGTAGGGCGCTACAGGAGTGCTGCAGGGGCGTTACGGTCAAGCCGCCCATTTCTCAAATTAAATTTGCGTCACTCATTCCCACCCTGCATACCGTACTGCGCGACCGGTCAAGCGCCGGGGGACGAGGGTCCGGTCTCCCATTTCCCGCAGCAATGACTCACCCAAAAAGCGCACTGTGCGAGCCAATCCGCGCCAGTCTGAGCATGTCGTCATCCACTTTGCGATAGATCAGCAGCAAGTCAGGTTTGACGTGGCATTCACGGTAGCCTTTCCAATCGCCATTGAGCTCATGGTCACGGTATTTGGCAGCTAACGGCTGGTCAGTTGCCAGCGCCACAATGACTGGTTTTAACTCGGCATCAAGCGTCGCTCGGTGCTGCCCTTTGGCCTCACGTTTGTAGTCGCGTTTGAAGGACGATGCGCGGTCAATCGCCCGCATGCAGGTCGGCCATCAGGTCGTCAACATTGGCGAACCGTTTGCCCTTGCCGGACTCCAGCTCGGCAATGGCCTTGCGCGTGGTGCTATTGGGCACTTTCACATCAAAAGGCAACCGGCGCTCATCTGCCACGCGCAACATCAGCAAGCGGATAGCGTCAGAAATGGACAAGCCCATGGCTTCAAGCGCGTCGGCGGCGCGTTCTTTGGTGTCGGTGTCAATGCGGGCACGAACATAGGTATCGGCAGTGCTCATGGTCATTCCTGATGGGTTGATTTCAAGTTGTCTATTGTAGTCTTGGTGTGACTACATACGGAATACGCCAAAATTGCAGATTCTGATTTTTTGAGTTGAATTGCTGGCTGCAGGGTAACGTTATTTGCTCCTTTGTCAGGAGCTGCTTGCGCCCGTATTCATTGGTCAAAACATCTTTTCGATGCAAGAAATGGCATCAAAACAGGCGTTTTTAACACCCAACTGGCGCCACATTCGTGTTGGTAACCCGTTGGTTCCTGCTGTCATCTAACCATGTAAAAATAGGAAACTAAATTACAAAGGAAGACAAGCATGCCACGTCGCGCCACCAAAATTGTTGCCACCCTGGGCCCTGCGTCCAACACGCCTCAGATGCTGCAGGCCATGATCACAGCGGGGGTGAATGTGGTGCGGCTCAACTTCAGCCACGGCAAGGCGCAAGACCACATCAACCTGGCCACGCTGGTGCGTGAGGCGGCTGTCAAGGCAGGGCGTGAAGTGGCCATCATGGCTGACCTGCAAGGCCCCAAAATTCGGGTGGGCAAGTTTGCGGATGGCAAGGTGCAGCTTGTGCCGGGTGAAAAGTTTGTGCTCGACGCCTCACGCGCCGAGCCAGGCGACATCAAGGGCGTGGGGTTGGACTACAAAGAGTTGCCGCGCGACGTGAAAGCGGGTGATGTGCTGCTGCTGAACGACGGGCTGATTGTGTTGACGGTGGACCGCGTGGTGGGCGAGGCGGTACACACCACCGTCAAGCTGGGCGGCGAGCTGTCTAATAACAAAGGCATCAACAAACAGGGCGGCGGGCTGACCGCACCTGCGCTGACGGCCAAGGACATGGAAGACATCAAGACCGCGATGAGCTTTCAGGCCGACTACGTGGCGGTGAGCTTTCCGAAAAACGCGACCGACATGGAAATGGCGCGCCAGTTGTGTAACGTGGCCGCTGCGCAGTACAAACACAAGCCGGGCTTGATTGCCAAAATCGAGCGGGCCGAGGCGATTCCCAATCTGGCAGAAATTTTGAGGGTGAGCGACGGCATCATGGTCGCGCGCGGCGACCTGGCGGTTGAAGTTGGCAACGCAGCGGTGCCAGCGCTGCAAAAGCGCATGATCAAAATGGCGCGGGCGCAAGACAAGGTGGTGATCACCGCCACGCAGATGATGGAAAGCATGATCCTGAACCCGGTGCCCACGCGCGCCGAGGTCAGCGACGTGGCCAACGCGGTGCTGGACGGCACCGACGCCGTGATGCTGAGCGCTGAAACCGCCGCTGGCAAGTTCCCGTTAGAAACCATCATTGAGATGGCCAACATTTGCCTGGAGGCTGAAAAGGCCGAGTACAAGGAGATTGACTCAGACTTCAGCGGCAAAACCTTTGCGCGTATTGACCAGGCGATTGCCATGGGCGCGCTGTTTACGGCTGGCCATTTGGGCGCCAAAGCCATTGTGGCCATGACCGACAGCGGCTCCACCGCACTGTGGATGAGCCGCCACGACATTCGGGTGCCGATTTATGCGCTCACCCCGCGTGTCAGCACGCAGCGCAAGATGACACTGTTCCGCAATGTGCGCCCGTTGCTGATGGACACCAGCGCCGACCGCGACACGGCCCTGAGCCAGGCCGAGCGGCACTTGCTGGACCGCAAAATTGTGCAAAGTGGCGATGTGTATGCCATCACCTGCGGCGAGCCGATGGGCGCGCCGGGCGGCACCAACATGCTCAAGATCTGCCGGGTGGCTTGACCCGCTTGACTATTGATTGGCGCGGGCCTCAGGTGCCCACTCAAACGCCCACCTAAACGCCCACTAGACCCATCAGCCACTGGCTTGCGCGCACCATCAACAGCCAGGCCAGCTGACCAAAAATAAAGCTGAACACCAAAGCCGCCGAACCCAACGCCAGCGACACCAGCAAGGCGATGCCGTCACGGAACATCCAGGCGAGGCTGAGCGCCACCAGACTGAGGCTGGGCAAGATATTGCCAAACGGAATCGGCAAAAAAATGATCGCGCCCATCACGCAAATCCACAGCGCCCACCACGGCCGGGTGGCTTGGCTGGACAGGGCCAGCAGCCGGGGGCTGAGCAGCCGGTCTGCCTGCTCGTACATCCAGGCGAATAACCCGAGGGTGCGGCCCGTCCATAGCGGGCTCAACCGGATGGCACCGATACGGCCGTGAACAGTGGTCGTCTCCCGGTAACGCGCCCAGCGCCACGCCAGCGCAAAGATGGCCAGACTCAAAATCGTCCCGACGCCCGCAACGGGCAGGGTGGTGAACAAGGCCAGCAGCATCAGCACGACCGCCGTAGATGCATCGCCGTGCAATTGCAACAGCTCCTGCAGGCTGACCGTGCCCGCGGTTTCCCGATTCGTTTTGCTGTGCCCGGTGTTCCCAGCTGCGTCGGCGGCGGGGGTGTTGGCATGGTGCTGAGCTGCCTCTTTGGCGGCAGCCCTGAAAATATGAGCCAGCGTGACGGTCAAAAAAACTCCTTGATCGGGTTGGACAGGCTGGCAGCCGGACTCTGCTAATACATGCGGTGTGCCTGTTGAGACCGAAAATTTTAGCCCGACATCAAAGCCAGTGACTGACAGATGGTCTGGCCGTTGGCTGAATCCGGCGGGCGGCTGGCTGCGTATAGTGGACTTCACCATGAACCTGTTGACATCAAAATTGCCCAGACGCTCCCTCTTTTACGCTGCTGTTGCCATGCTGCCCGCGCTGCTCACGGCATGCTCGGCACTCGATGTGCTGAACGCCACCGTCCCCAGCGACACCTACCGCAGCTTTGCCAACCTGCCGTATGGCGACCAGCCGCGCCAAAGGCTGGACGTGTACATGCCCAGCCAGCCGCTGGCTGACAAGGCATTGGCCGCAGGCGGCGCACCGATGGTGGTGTTCTTTTATGGCGGCAGCTGGTCGTCAGGCGACCGGGCCGACTACCGGTTTGTCGGCGAAGCATTGGCCGCGCGCGGTATCGCGGTTGTGGTGGCTGACTACCGGTTGAGCCCAGACGTGCGCTACCCGGTTTTTTTACAAGACAGCGCGCTGGCCATGCGCTGGGCTTTTGACAACGCGCAAAAGTACGGCGCTGACCCTGAGAGAGTTTTTGTCATGGGCCACAGCGTCGGCGCTTACAACGCCGCCATGCTGGCACTGGACAAGCGCTGGTTAGGTGCGGTGGGTTTGAGCCCTGCCAGGCTGGCCGGCTGGATAGGCCTGGCCGGGCCGTATGACTTTTTGCCAATTGGTGACCGCAAAACGCAAGTGGCGTTTGAGTGGCCGAACACGCCGCCCGACAGCCAGGCGCTGTTTCATGCGTCCAGCGCCACAACGTCATCTGCCCCGGCGTTGCTGCTCGCGCCCGTCAACGACAGTCTGGTCAACACCCAGCGCAGCACGGTGGGCATGACGCAGCGCCTGACAAGCCGTGGCGTGCGGGTGGAGTCCGAGTTGTACGACACCGTCAGCCACATCACGATTGTGGCGACGATGGCCTCTGTCTTCAAAAGCCGCGCCCCCGTGCTGGAGCGCGTGACGGCTTTTGTGCAGGCAAATCAGGCCAAACGGTAGAATCGTTGGCGTGAGTTACAGGGCAGTTACCACGCCCTGAATCGTTTTAAATCCCCTTCCCACACACCTTATTTTTAGGACTTCATCATGGCACTCGTATCAATGCGCGAGCTGTTGGACCACGCCGCAATCAACACCTACGGCATTCCAGCGTTCAACGTCAACAATCTGGAGCAGGTACAAGCCGTGATGCAAGCCGCTGACGAAGTGGGCGCACCTGTGATCTTGCAAGCCAGCGCAGGCGCACGCAAGTACGCAGGCGAGTCCTTCATCAAGCACCTGATTGCCGCTGCGATTGAAGCCTACCCGCACATCCCGCTGGTCATGCACCAGGACCACGGCCAAAGCCCCGACGTGTGCCAGGGCGCGATCAACCTGGGTTTCAGCTCGGTGATGATGGACGGCAGTTTGATGGCCGACGGCAAAACCATTGCCGACTACGACTACAACGTCGACGTGACCCGCAAGGTGGTGGACATGGCGCACGTCAAAGGCGTGACGGTGGAGGGCGAACTGGGTTGCCTGGGCAGCCTGGAGACCATGAAGGGCGACAAGGAAGACGGCCACGGTACAGACGCCACCATGACGATGGACCAGCTGCTGACCGACCCCGAGCAAGCTGCAGACTTTGTCAAGCGCACGCAAATCGATGCACTGGCCATTGCCATTGGTACCAGCCACGGCGCCTACAAGTTCACCCGCAAGCCCACGGGCGACATTTTGGCGATTGGCCGCATTCAAGAAATCAACCGTCGCATCCCCAACACCCACCTCGTCATGCACGGCTCGTCCAGCGTACCGCAAGACCTGCTGGCCGTCATTCGGCAATACGGCGGCGACATGAAAGAAACCTACGGCGTGCCGGTCGAAGAGATTCAAAAAGCCATCAAGTTTGGCGTGCGCAAAATCAACATCGACACCGACATCCGCCTGGCCATG
>JANMIH010000491.1:0-2164 GCA_031375685.1 Polaromonas sp.
GTCAGCCACATCGGCTTTCAAGGCTTTGCCCGCAGGCTCGGTGCATGGCGATTTGTTTCGTGACAATGTGATGTTTGAGAACGGCAAGCTGACGGGGTTTTTTGACTTTTACTTTGCCGGATGCGACGCTTTTTTGTTTGACATTGGCGTCTGCCTGAACGACTGGTGCGTTGACCTGCCAACCGGTCAGCACGATGCCGCTCGCGCCGATGCCTTTTTGAGCGCTTACCAAGCCGTGCGTCCCCTGACGTCGCAAGAACGCAGCCTGTTGCCAGCCATGGCACGCGCCGGTGCGCTGCGGTTCTGGATCTCGCGTCTGTGGGACTTTTACCTGCCGCGCGAGGCCAGCCTGCTCAAAGCGCACGACCCCACCCATTTTGAAAGGGTGCTGCGCCAAAGGGTTTTGCATCCAGTTTGTTTGTACTGACGTATCTCCTGACGAGTCCTTACCATCATCATGAAATTAAACATTGTTCCCGCACGCACTGGCATGACCTGGGTCAAACTCGGCTTCAAAACCTTTTTGCAGCAGCCACTGGCCATGTCCGGGTTGTTTTTCATGTTCATGGCGCTGTTGTCCATCGCTTCCCTGCTGCCCTTGATTGGTTCAGCCGTGGCGCTGGCCTTGCTGCCTGCCGCCACACTGGGCCTGATGGCGGCCACGCAAGAAGCCACCAAAGGCAAGTTTCCGATGCCGTCCATTTTGATCAGCGCCTTCAGGGCCGGCAAACAGCGCCTGAACGCCATGCTGATTTTGGGCGCACTGTACGCCGCTGGTTTTTTGACCATCATGGCGGTGGTGAGTTTGATTGACGGCGGGCAGTTTGCCAGGCTGTACCTGGTGGGCGGCAAAATCACCGAAGAACTCGTCCTGCAACAAGATTTTCAGATCGCCATGTGGGTCACACTGGCACTGTACTTGCCCTTGTCGCTGATGTTCTGGCATGCCCCCGCGCTGGTGCATTGGCACGGCATGTCACCTGTCAAAAGCCTGTTTTTCAGCTTCATGGCTTGCTATAAAAACCTGGGTGCGTTCACGGTGTTTGGCTTTGCCTGGATGGGTATTTTCATGCTGACCATTCTGGCGGTGACGGTGCTGGCCGCGCTGCTGGGCAGCCCGGGATTTGCCGGCATCGCCATGCTCCCCATCGCGCTGGTGATTTTTGCGATGTTTTTTACCTCGATTTATTTCACGTTTCGTGATAGCTTCGAGGCAAGTCAAGAGAGTGACGCGCCCACCAATGCATTGACCACAGACGATACCCCATGACACAGCACAAACAGATGGACATCAAACCTTCGCCATACAAGCCACCCGGTTAACTTATTCCATTTCCACATCATTCGTAAACTCGAAGCCGACAAAGTGCACGGATGATTTGGAAATGGAATTACACCACGGTCAATTTGGCCACACTGAGTGCCAGCCACTTCACCCCATGCCGGGTGAAATTGATTTGCGCCCTGGCGTCCGGTCCACTGCCTTCCAGCATCTGCACCCGGCCTTCACCAAACTTGGCATGAAACACGTTGATGCCAACCTTGATGCCGTGCGCAGGCGCTTCACGCTGGGGCGGCACAGCCGGGTTGGGGAAGCTCTCCAACGTCCCTTTTTGCGAAGAAAATACGCTGCTGGCCCAATCTTTACGGGCGTGACCAGCTCCTGAATCCGTAGCGCCTCCCCAAGGGTTTCTGCCCGCTGAGAGGCTAGAAGAAAAGCCCTGGTTTTTAGGTGTGATCCATTTCAGGGCGGCTTCAGGCAGCTCGTCAAAAAACCGGCTTTTCAGGTTGTCGCGCGTTTGCCCGTGCAGCATGCGGGTTTGCGAATGGCTCAGGTACAGGCGCTTGCGCGCGCGGGTGATGGCCACGTACATCAGGCGGCGTTCTTCTTCGATGCCACCCGCCTCCAGCAGCGAGTTTTCGTGCGGAAAGATGCCGTCTTCAAGGCCAGTGATAAACACGCAGTCAAACTCCAGGCCTTTGGATGAATGCACAGTCATGAGCTGCACCGCGTCTTGCCCCGCTTTGGCCTGGTTATCACCGGACTCTAATGCCGCGTGGGTTAAGAAAGCCACCAGGGGACTGAGGGTTTCGCCGGTTTCGAAGTCGGGGGCTAAAAATGCGGGCGTCGGGTTGTCGAGCGCATTTGCATCAAGACCCTGGC
>JANMIH010000493.1:0-1881 GCA_031375685.1 Polaromonas sp.
CGCCGTACAAGTGATCCAAAAACACATTGCCCGAGTGCTTGTACGGCGCGAATGTTGCTGAAGTCCCCGGTGGCACCGACATGAACGCCGCCATGGCCAAGCTGGCCGATGAGCTGCGTGTCAAGGGTCAAAAGCCTTACATCATTCCTGGTGGCGGCTCCAACCCGATTGGTGCGTTGGGTTATGTGGTGTGCGCATTGGAGATGGTCAACCAGTTCAACACGCAGGATTTGCGCATTGACTGCATCACCCACGCCACGGGCAGTGCAGGCACGCAAGCGGGTCTGGTGGTCGGACTTGAAGGCACACGCAGCCAGATCCCCGTGCTGGGCATTGGCGTGCGCGCACCCAAAGAAGCGCAAGAAACCAACGTCTACAACCTGGCCGTTAAAACCGCTGAGCTGCTGGGTGTGCCCGGCAGCGTCAGCCGTGAAAGCGTCATGGCCAACTGCGACTATGTCGGCGGCGGCTATGGCGTGCCCACCCCCGGCATGGTTGAAGCGGTGACCATGATGGCGCGCCTGGAAGGCATCTTGCTCGACCCGGTGTATTCAGGCAAAGGCATGGCCGGGCTGATTGACCTGTGCCGCAAGGGTCATTTCAAGAAAGGCCAGAACGTGGTGTTCCTTCACACCGGTGGCTCGGTGGCACTGTACGGCTACATGGATGCCTTTAGCGGTTTGAAGCCGCTTTAAAAATCTGCCTTGATGACCACACTCTCGCCGCCAGCGGCCGTCGCGTTCACAAAAACGCTCATCCCCGGTCTGCTGGTCACGGCCCTCGTAGCCATGGCTGCCGCATTTTTGGGCAGCCACTACAAAGGCTCCATGCTGCTGTTTGCGCTGCTGCTCGGCCTGGCGCTGCATTTCATCAGTGAAGACAAGCGCTGTGCGGCGGGCATCCAGTTTGCGTCCAGCACGGTGCTGCGGCTCGGGGTGGCTTTGCTCGGCCTGCGGCTGACGATAGACCATGTGGTCACGCTGGGCTGGCAAACCGCAGTGGCGCTGCTGGTCGCCATCAGCCTGACGATTGCATTCGGCTTGCTGCTGGCCCGGCTGTTCAAAGTTGACAGCAATCTGGGCGTGCTGATTGGCGGCGCAACCGCCATCTGCGGCGCGTCGGCAGCGTTGGCTATTTCCAGCGTGCTGCCCAAAAACGCCAACCTGGAGCGCGACACCACGCTGACGGTGGTGGGCGTCACCACGCTGTCGACCATGGCCATGGTGGTGTATCCGCTGATCACGCAGTGGCTGGGTTTTGACGCGGTGATGGCGGGCCAGTTCATTGGTGCCACGATTCATGACGTGGCGCAGGTCGTCGGTGCGGGCTACAGCCTGTCGCCGCAAGCAGGCGACGCAGCCACCATCACCAAGCTGATGCGGGTGGCGTTTTTAATGCCGGTACTGGTGGTCATTTCACTTGTCGTGCGTGCGCGCGTGAGCAGTGCCCTAGAGGCAGGCAGTCCCGCAAAAACGCCGTTACTGCCGTGGTTTACAGTCGTCTTTGTGCTGCTAATGCTGGTCAACAGCATGGGCTGGGTACCCGCGCAGGTGCAAACGGGCGCATCAGCGCTGTCGCAAGCTTTTTTGGTGCTGGCTATTGCTGCGGTAGGGCTTAAAACGTCTTTGCAGGACGTCACCCAGCTGGGCTGGCGGCCTGTAGCCATGATATTTTTGGTCACACTCGGCCTAGCGTTCTTGACGGGCGGCTATTTGATAGCCGTCCGCTGACCAGCTACAAAGGAGATGCTATGGATGCCTCCCTGCCTACGGGCAAGGAAACGAGACTGCTGAACGCCAAGGGTATGAACAGCCGTCTATCGGGAAGGGAAACCTTGAGCAATCAAGGTGGATCCTCTGATGGATACGGCATCAAAGTGCC